>CAMYKF010000646.1 GCA_947258905.1 uncultured Pirellulaceae bacterium
TATCAGGCCTCCCGCTACCGCTCCAGTGCCGGTGTTGTCTGAACCCGAACTCTGGGATTCGTTGACGCTGCTGACTACCCCGTACTGAATGTCAATTTCCTGTGCCAAAACTGCCGAACTTAACGCAATGGTCAGGGCGAGAAGGGTTCTGCTGGTGATCATGTTGCCGGGATCGTCCACGGGTTGACGAGGCAGGGATTATATCAGGGCGATCTGCCCCGGATTGCGTTAGGATTGACCGTTGCTACATTTGGAAAGAATACCCATGAATAAAAATCTGATTCGCACGGATCACGGCGGCGGCATCACCCAACTGGCGCTGGCGAGGCCCCCTGTCAACGCACTCAATCCGGAGTTCCTTGGTGAGATCGATGTACGGTTGTCAGAGATCGAATCCGGTGCCGATGTTCGTGCCATCGTCATTACCAGCGATCTGCCGGTGTTTTCCGCGGGAATGGACCTCAAGGAAGCACAGGAATTTACCGTGGAGGAGCAAACAGCCGTCGTGGATGGCCTCAACGGGACGTTCTGCCGCCTCTACGGGATCAAGAAGCCGGTGATAGTCGCGGTCAACCGCGCCGCGATCGCGGGTGGATTGTTTTTCGTGCTGGCCGCGGACTATACGATAGCCGGAAAGGGAGCCAAATTCGGTTTGACGGAGGTGCGTGTGGGTGTCGATTTTCCCGTGACGCCACTTGAGATCGCCTGTGCGGAACTCACCCCTTCGGCAAGCAGGAGACTGATGCTGGGTGGGCGAAATCTGGATGCCGACGCGGCCCGGGAAATGGGTATCGTGGATGAGGTTGTCGATCCGGCGGAATTGATTGCCCTGGCGATGGAAGTCGCGAAGGACTATGCGGAAATTCCGGCAATGGCTTATTCCAGGGTCAAAATGCAGCTTCGAGGCAGGGTCATCAAGAAACTGAGGGATACGATCGAATCGCAAATCGATCCGACCCGGAACGGCTGGTTTACGGAAGAGACGCTGGGTGCGATGAAGGCGCTGATGGCAGAAGCCAAACGGAAAGCCTGAACCATGGCGGCTGGCCGCTGCTCCGGCAGCCAGGCTGCGGGGGATTAATTCGGACGGCAGGAGGCGCGCCCCGCGCCGATTCAATCGCGGCGAGGCACCACCCATACTTTCAATCCGCGCGCTGGAACGGGTACACCACCTTCCAATCCATTTTCATGTCGACCACGGTCCAGCCCTTGTCCACCGCGTCGTCCCAGGCCTTGTCCAGTTTCCCGATATGGGATTCGCGGTCGTAAGCCCACTCCCGCTCCTCGTCCGTGTGACGGATGAGCATGGCGAAGCGGGCACCACTTCCTCCCGTCGCCCACTGCAGCATCTGGTGGTCGCCGTCCGAGTTGCCGACGGACATGATCGGGCGGCGGCCGATGTGCGAGTTGATGCCCACCGGTTTGCCTTCCTTGTCATCGATGAAATTGATTTCTGGCAGGCGTACCAGCACCGGCTTCCCGTCCCGCATTTCGAACTGGTGTTTTATTGACGACCCGATCACCTGCTCGGGCGGAATACCGTAAACCGATTCCGACCACGGGCGCATGAAGGAGATGCCGCCGCCCGACGTGATGTAGGTTTTGAACCCGTTGGCACGCAGATAGTCCAGGAGTTCCAGCATGGGCTGATACACGAGTTCGGTGTACTTCCTGTCGAATCGCGGGTGGCGCGATGAGTCGACCCAATCGGTGACGATTTGCGAAAACTCGCTTTCCGTCATCCCGGCGTGGCTCGCGGCAATTATTTCGACCAGCCCCTTCTTTCCCATGGCGAGGACGCTCTTGACGTCGCCGGCCATGGCGGCCTTCACGGCCGGGCTCTTTTCAACCCATTCAGGATGGTCTGATGCCATGGTCTTTACCCGGTCCAGCGCGAATATGACCTGAAAGTACATCGGCTGCTCGGACCAGAGAGTGCCGTCGTTGTCGAACGTGGCAATGCGCTGCTCGGGCGGAACGAAATACGGCCCGTCCTCCGCGGTGACGCGATTCACGAAATCCATGATGCTCGCCTTGCTCGCGCCTGCGTTCCATGAGGGGAGGGGGTCGCTGACGTTGGCATGGACGGGTACCGCGATACAGATAAAAATTACGAAAATCAGGCTGC
>CAMYKF010000647.1 GCA_947258905.1 uncultured Pirellulaceae bacterium
TATCCGGGTTCTTCGGTCAGCCGCGTCACGTTGGAGCCATCGGCATCCATGATGTAGATGTCCATGACGGCCGCCTGATGAAAATCGAACTGTTGCTGTTCGAGTTCACTCAATTCGCCGTCCATGTAAGCGCGGCGATTGGAGGCAAAGGCAATCCTGGTGCCGTCGGGTGAATAGGAGCCTTCGGCGTCGTAGCCAACCGCATCGGTCAGTTTGGTGTACTCTTTGGAGCCCAAATCGAAAGCGTACAGCTCGTAGTGCTCGTCGTAGTCCCAGTTGTAGCGGCTGTCCTTGCCGGAGGCCCGCAATTCCAGTTTGGCTTTTTGCTTTTCCAGGGAGTCGGGATCATCTTGCGTTGACGCATACATGACACGCTGGCCATTCGGGTGGATCCACGCGCAAGTCGTCTTGCCATGTCCAGGCGAGATCGGAATGACGTCGCCGAACTCAAAGTCCATCACGAAGATTTGATAGAACGGATTCTCGGGCGAGCGTTCACTTTGAAAGACCATGCGCTTGCCATCGGCACTGAAGTAGCCTTCGCCCGATCGCAGGCCTGTACTGGTGCGCTGCCGCACATCGGTAAAGAAGTTGTCCTCGCCCTGGTCCTCATCGGTTTCGCTGGCCGTCTTTGTGGCGACCGGATCCTGCGTGGTCGTTTCGACCTGATCGCTGACGCTGACCGGCTTGGTGGTCACACGGTCCGCCGACTCGGGCTCGGTGGAGCCGGACATCATCCAGGAGATTCCGCCGACGGCCACTGCTGCCAGTAGCAAAATCGGTATCAGCGACAGCACATGGTTCGAGGAATCGTGGCGGAAAACCGGTTTGGTGGTCATGGAAAGACTCTCGCAATTGGCGTATAGCGTGTAATAATGAATGACGTTCAGGATCTGCCTTCCGGGACAAGTTGCCGCCCCGCCTGAACCTATTTTCCTATTTTGGAAAAAACATCCGCGTTTTCCAGGCCAAATCAACAAATGCCGTCCCGCGCGCATCTTGGCGATTCATCTTGCGGAACTGTCGGCGGAACTGGACGATGTACCTATAATGAACCGCTGGGGCCGCCGTGCCAGATTGTGGCTGGAATCCGGGTCCAGTCCGTTATTTTCCTCGATACCTCGCGGTCTGCATAGTTGCGGGTGGCAGTTTAAAACGGGCGTTTTGAAACAGCTGTTTGTGGCAGCCACCGGCGCAGGCCAGCTCTCCCGCCAGCACCCTAACCATTTCGTGTCATCATGATTACCAAAAACGATACCTACGATTGTCTCGTCATGGGGGCCGGCCCCGGAGGCTGTACGACGGCGGCACTGGTTGCCGCTCGCGGATTCCGCACCGCTCTGGTGGAACGCGAGAAAATGCCGCAAATGAAAGTCGGCGAATCGCTGATGCCCGAATCGTACTGGATTTTTGAGAAGCTCGGTATTCTTGAGGAATTCAAAAAACTCGGATTCGTCCGCAAAAACGGCGTGCAGTTCGTCAGCTCGTCGGACAAGGAATCGCAACCCTTTTTCTTCCGCGAGCATGACGATCGCGACTGCGCCGATTCCTGGCATGTCGAGCGCGCCCGCTTTGACCAGTTGCTCTACGAAACCGCTGCCAAAAACGGTGCGACCTGCATCGAAGAAACACGTGTGATGGATGTGCAGTTCAACAACAACGGCCTGCACTCGGTGATCGTCCGCGGCAGCGATGGCAAGGACAAAACACTCAAGGCCCGTGTCGTGGTCGATGCCACGGGTCAGCAAGCCATGCTGGCCAGTCGCATGGGCACCAGGCAAATTGACCCGGACCTGAAAAAGGCCGCCATCTGGACTTACTTCCGCGGCGCCGAACGTAACGGCGGCAAGAATCCGGAAGTCACCTGTATTCTGCACACCAACACCAGGGACGCCTGGTTCTGGTACATCCCGCTGAGCGATGATCTGGTCAGCGTCGGATTGGTCGGCGACAACGATTTTATTCTCAAACGCAATTGCAAGCCCGAAGAGGCTTTCCGGCAGGAAATGGCCAATTGCCCGGGCATCCAGCGGCGATTGCGGGACGCTCAACAGGAAGGCAAGTATCTGGTGGCCAAGGAGTTTTCCTACACGACGACCGAGCGGGCCGGTGACGGCTGGTTGCTGGTCGGTGATGCCTACGGGTTCATCGATCCAATCTATTCTTCGGGCGTCTATTTGGCGCTGAAGTCCGGCGACATGGCCGCCGATGCGATCTGCAACGGGCTGCGCAGCAACGATCTGTCGGCTGAGCGATTGGGAGCGTGGACGTATGAATTCGACGCGGGCGTACACTGGATTCGCAAACTGGTGCATTCGTTCTACACCCGCGAATTCAGCTTTGGCCAATTCATGAAGCAGTATCCGCAACACGGACCCAACCTCACCAATTTGCTGGTCGGGCGCGTTTTCGAAGGCCAACCTGGAGAGATGTTTGCTGACCTCGATCCGTGGATCGAACAGGTCAAATCGCAGGCCGCCGGCGCGTAAAACATCCTTCTCCGTTGCCGAGCGAGGCCTCGCTCGGCATACTCCGTTATCGCATCCCGATGGCTTGCGCAAGGCCTCTCTCGCCTGCAATTTCATCATTCGAAATTCCTTTTGCGACATTCGATATTAATGCGGCGGGCCGGATAAGGGGGAGGAATCACTCCTGCGGGCGATGAAGAACGAAGGGCCTGCTCTTCCACAACGTCATCATTCAACATTCCTTGTTCGACATCCGATATTCGGGCTCGTACTCCGAACCGCAGAATGTCGAACAAGGAATGTCCAAGGCAGAAGTTGCACTTCGTCGTTCGGCCCTCCAAAGTGGAAACACTGTCGCCGCGTTTCGGAGCCGAATCGCCGACTTTGGGAATGCGAAGCGTTAGCGGATGAGAATATCCGGGTTTGGGTTCCGATCATCCACAACGCGAACAAACCGTTTCAGAGAAAAAGCCGGGCGCGATTCTCTTCCGGTTCGACCAATTCGCATTCGCCCCCCGGGCGACGACGGCGGCGAATTGTGAATAATGAATGATCAACTGTGTTGTGAACGAGAGAGAATCCCATGATCGCGCTGCACCGGCTGTTGCATCAAATCATCGACTATGCGGGGTTGTTCCCGCCGGCTGGCCTGCCGCTGGACGCCGTCACACGGAACTATCACGGGTACGTGACCAGCCGGCACAGCTGGATGCTGGCGCGGTTGATCGTGCCCGCCACAAGGTTGCAGGAATTCGCCGCTGCGTGCCGTGCCGCGTTTCCGGACGGAACGGGGCAAAACCGCTGGAAGATCAGCGCGTTGATTCCGGCGGTGTCCGACGATTTATTTGGCAATGCGATCGAATCAATCGAAGCCTTTAACCTGCAGGGCGAGTTTGCGCAGGTCGACACGGTCGAGGGAAAATTGCCGACGGCTGAACTGGTTGGCGATTCGGTGGCGGACATTCCAGCCGAACTAAACGCCTTTCTGGAGATTCCTCACGCCGATCCCGACGTCATCATTCGGGACCTTGCATCGACAGGACGGGAAAATGCGTTTGCCAAAATTCGCACGGGCGGCGTGACCCCGGACCTGATCCCCTCCAGCGAGCGCGTGGCCAATTTCATTGCCCGCTGTGCCGTTGCCAATCTCGGCTTCAAGGCCACTGCCGGGCTCCATCATCCGCTGCGTGGCGATTACCGTCTGACCTATGAAACGGGCTCGGCGCTGGGCCGCATGCACGGCTTTATCAATGTTTTCGTGGCTGCCTGCTTTGCCCGCTGTCACGGCTGGTCGAGCGAGCATCTGGTCCCGCTGCTGGAGACCACCTCGTCTCAGGCGTTTGTGCTGGAAGAAACGCAGATCTCCTTTGCAGGTTTATCCCTGTCGGCCAGCGAGATTGAATCAGTCCGCCGGGACTTCGCCATTTCATTTGGCTCCTGCTCCTTCACCGAGCCGGTCGAGGATCTTGCATCGTTGGGCTGGTTGGCGGACGCCGCAAAAACGGTCTAATAGCAGGCCTTCTCCCTCGGGGAGAAGGTGGCGGCGCAGCCGACGGAAGAGGGCCAGTCAGGCATGTGTCGCGGAAAGCCAGAGAATGAGGCAAGTTTGACCTGACAAGTCTCGGATTGTGTTTTTGACAGACTCGCTCGTCGTCGTCTTGTCTCTTGCCTTTGCGGCCCTCACCCGTCCCGGAGCCGGGACACCCTCTCCCCGAGGGAGGGAGTTTGCTTGACATCTTCCTCATTCATTTGCACCGACATAGCCCATGCGACCCATCGACCACACTCACAATCCCGAATTGACATCCTGGATCGACAGTGCCAACGCACCTGACTCTGATTTCCCGATTCAGAACCTGCCATTTTGCCGTTTTCAAACCGCGGCCGGCTCGATCTCGATTGGCGTGGGCATCGGCTCCCTGGTTCTGGACCTCGCAGCGGCGTGCAACCTGTTTGCTCCGGATTTGCGTGACGCGATTTCGTCCCGTTCGCTGAAATCGGTCATGCAGTTACCCGTCGCGCAGCGAATTGCCTTGCGGCAGCGCATCAGCGAACTGCTCAGCGCCGATTGCGGAGAATTGCAGGACGATACGGAGCTGCGCGAGCGGGCCGTGCCGGGCCAGGACCAGGTGCAATTGCTGATTCCGGCACAAAGTCGTGACTACACCGACTTCTACGCCTCGGTGTTTCACGCTACCAACGTGGGCAGCATGTTTCGGCCCAACAACCCGCTGTTGCCCAACTACAAACATGTGCCCATCGGTTACCACGGTCGGGCCAGCAGTCTGGTCGTCAGCGGCACGCCCGTACGCCGGCCCGTTGGTCAGTTGTCGCCGGCCGAGGAAGGCGGCGCGCCGAGTCGTGGTCCCTGCAAGTTGCTGGACTATGAGATGGAAGTCGGCTTTTATGTCGGCCCCGGGAATGAACTGGGAACCACGATTCCCATCGCCGCAGCCGAGGATCATATCTTTGGCATGGCACTCGTTAATGACTGGTCAGCCCGCGATATTCAAAAGTGGGAGTATCAACCGCTGGGTCCGTTTCTGGCCAAGTCCTTCGCCACAACGGTCGCGCCGTGGATCGTGACCATGGAGGCACTCGCACCGTTCCGTTGTGCGGCATTCCAGCGGCCAGAGGGCGATCCGCAGCCACTGCCCTACCTGACACTCGAATCCAATCAGTCGCAAGGCGGAGTCGACTTGCAATTGCAGGTGGCCATCTCCACGGCGGCCATGCGCGAACAAGGCTTGCCGCCGCACCCGCTCAGTTCCGGCAGCTTTCGCGATATGTACTGGACCATCTCGCAAATGCTGACTCACCACAGCAGCAATGGTTGCAACATGCAGCCGGGTGATTTGCTGGCCAGCGGGACCGTTTCCAACCGTGATCGCGGCTCACGCGGTTGCCTGCTGGAAATGACCTGGGACGGCGATTTGGACAATCCCGTGCCCGGCACTCAGCGAACCGCCATACAATTGCCGGGAGGCGAGGAGCGCAAGTTTCTGGCTGACGGGGATCGGGTCATCATGACTGGTTTCTGTGACAACGATCAGTACCGTCGCATCGGGTTTGGCACGTGCCAGGGGACGATTTTGCCGGCCACCGAATGACGCAGGTGCCGGCCACCGTTGGCCTGTGTCAAATTGTCGCACCGGTGTCGTGGTGTGAGTTTCTCCACGGTCTTTGCCGTATCCAGCCGTTTTTGGCAGCGCTATAATGTTGGTGGTGCCGAAATTCCCGAAGTCTCCCGTTCACCGTCTGTCTGGGTACTGATGACCCCATTCCCCACGCCATGCCATGTCCCGGTTCGCGCGTCGATGCGACTGTTGCTGGGCTGCGCGGTCATGACGGCGGCACTGACCACGATGTCCGGTTGCCGCGACCAGTCGATCGGAGTTTATAAAGCGGTGCCGGTTACGCGCCAGCTGGAAAGCGATGCCAATGCGGAAGCAGTGTATCGCATGATTGCCGCGATTGCCGACCGGCCCGATGCAACCTGGTACTTCAAGATGTCCGGGCCTGTCGACGTCGTCGCGGAGCAGCAAATGGCATGGGTGGAGTTCCTGAAATCGGTGACCTTTGGCGACACAGAACCGTCATGGCAGCTGCCGGAAGACTGGAGCAGTGAAGGATTTCAGGATATGGGCTCGTCCGGTTTCTCAATGCGAATTGCCAATATCGCGACCGCTTCCGATCTGGTTGCCGTATCGGTATCCAGCCTGCCCGCCGGTCAGGAGTTGTTGCCCAATGTCAACCGCTGGCGGGGCCAGTTGGGACTGGGGCCAACCAACGAAATGCGACTGGCCTCGCAACTCGGCGCCGTCAAAACCGATCAGCTGATTTTCAAGGTGTTCGATGCCAGCGGTCCGGAACTGAACACGGGAATGCGTGGCGGCGGTGCGCCATTCGCCAATCGACCGCGTGGTGAAGCGCCGCGCGATCCCGCGCCCGCCGATGACGCCGAACTGACCGAACCCACTGCGCGTCCGCCCATCAACTTCACCGCACCCGATGCCTGGGTGGCTGGCGAAACCTCCTCGTTTGTTGCCGGCCGCTGGACCAGAGAGACGCCGGACGGATCACTGGAAGTCATGTTGATGAACATGAACCCGTCTGACGAGTCCTGGAAAATGAACGTGCAGGCATGGGCCAGCCAGGTGAAAATCCCTGAGCTGCCCGAAGTTGCTGAAATCACCGAAACAATCGAAGTCGCCGGGACGACCGGCCGCCAGGCGAAACTGCTGGGTAGCGACCCCGAAAAACCCGACAAACATCCGACGGTGATTGCGGTTATGTTTGAGAGTCCTGAAGGCAAAGGCTGGGTCGTGAAACTGGCCGGCAGCCAGGCAGCCGTCGACGCCTCGATGAACGAATTTCAGGCGTTTTTGGAATCGATTTCCTTCGAATCCGGGCCAGCCAGCGCGGGACCAGCTGCGGATTCGGGTGTTGAATAACAAGCGTCACGCCAAAAGTTACACGGGCATATCGTGTCAGGTTGAAAAAACGAACCATTCATGAACAAAACTGAATCAGCGACAGCGACAAAGCGACCAGCCGAATTTCACTTGACTTTCCGATCGGTCATGGCGGCCGTGGGGTCACTGCGGCTGACCGTGTTCCTGTTGTCGCTGGCCCTTGTTCTGGTGTTAATTGCCACGCTGCAGCAGACGCGGCAAGATATCTATCAAGTCAAGCAACAGCACTTTAGCGCCCCCATGGTTTACATCCAGTTCCAGGAACTGTTGCCGCCGGCCTGGTTTCCCGAGACTCAGGATGTCGGCGGCGGATTTATGATGCCCAGCGGCGTTGCCGTACTGATTGCCATGCTGGTCAACTTGCTGTGCGCCCATGCGACGCGGTTTCGCGTGCAGGCCAGCGGCCGTCGCCTCACAGCGGGCTGGCTGGTGCTGGGACTGGGCGTCGCCATGACGTTGCTGGTAATCGTTAATGGAAATGTTCGCGGATTCCAGGAAACGCCGCTGATCAGCTGGCAGGGCCAGTGGATCATGTTGCAAGTCGTTTTGGGTGTGGCGGTGCTCGCCGGACTGGCGGGCGGATTCCTGTTCGAGAGTGGTGTGCGACGAGCCTTCTCACTGGCCGCCGGCATCGTGCTGGGCGGGTTGCTGGCCTGGCTGTTGTATCAGGGACAATCTGCCTTCATCGGCGATGACGCGATGCGCGTGGTGTGGCGACTGGCCCAGGGTTCCATTGCCGCCATCGTTTGCTACGTCGGCGCAGTGATGGTTTTCCGCCGCAAGGCCGGGATCGTGCTGATCCACACCGGGTTGTTGCTGTTGATGATTGGCGAGTTGTATACGACTTACGCCGCCGTGGAACAACGCATGTTCTTTTACGAAGGCGACTCGTCGCAGCACACCTACAACATCGACGAACTGGAAATGGCTGTCATCACGCCAGCTGGCGACGGCACCGAAGATGTGGTGACGATTCCCGTCCGCCGCCTGGCCGTCGACGGGATTCTTGACATCCCCGAACTGCCGTTCCGCATTCGCCCGCTGGCGTACCACCCGAACGCAGCCACTTTCAAGAAATCACCGTCCAACGTCGTCATCCCGGGCGAGCAAGGACTGGCACGGTATTTTCGCAGCGAAAATGCCACGCCGGTTGCCGGCACGGACATGAACGAAACCAACTGGGCAGCCGCCTACGTGCAACTGCTGGGATGGGACGAGGCGGAGCAAAAGGAAATCGACCTCGGCACGTACCTGATCAGTCACTTTCTATACCGCGATATGAAATACGATCTGGACACCGTGACCGTCGATGGTCGCGAGTACCGGATCGGTTTACGCTTCAAGCACTTTTACAAACCGTACTCGGTGCAGTTGCAGTCGACCACGCGCACCAATTACACAGGCACCAACACGCCACGCACTTACTCGTCGACCTTTCGCATCATCGATCCGGAGAATGACCTTGATGAAGTAAAAACCGTGTCGATGAACAGTCCGCTGAGGTACAACAACGAGACTTTTTACCAGGCGGGCCATGACACGGACCAGGCGACCGGCCGCAAATGGTCGGTGCTGCAGGTGGTGCGCAATACCGGATGGATGATCCCGTATGTCAGCTGTGCCATGGTGGGTATCGGCCTGGTGTTTCATTTTCTGTCGATCTTTGTCCGCTTCGTCGAGCGAATTTCCTCACGCGAGGATCACCAGGCACGTGATCTGGTGTCGTGGGGAATCGCCATCGGGGCCCTGCTGCTGTTCGTCATGTGGGCCTGGCGGGCCGTGCCGGAACCACCACAAGTCAACGGATTCGATCTGGACCAGTTCGGCAGGGTGCCCGTGGTCTATGGCGGGCGTGTGCAACCGCTGGATTCGCTGGCCCGGTCCACGATGCGGCAGCTGCGCAAGTACGAAATCGCCGTGGACAAGGAGGGGGAGAAACAGCCGCCGATTCGCTGGCTGGCTGACTGGATTTTTGATTCGCCGGAAGCTGCCGAATATCGGATCTTCCGCATTGACGACCCGGATGTGATTTCCGGCTTGCAACTGGTTCGCCGCAAGGGTCACCTGTATTCGCTGGAAGAGATCTATCGCGCGCGGGATGAATTTGAACGTTACGTTGCCGTGGCACGCGGTGTCGCCAAACAGGACAAGGCCAAACTGACGACATTTCAGAAAAGAATTCTCGAGCTGGACGATCACATCGACTTGCTCAACCGTCTGCGATACGCCCTGTCCAATCCGGCGGCTTTCGGCATCGATGATCCGGTACGCACACTGGATACCGTGTTGGCGCTGGAACTGAACGTCAACCTGCCGCTGGTCCTGCCCGCCAACTGGTTGCCTGAACACGATCCGGCATCGGGCGAAGCAGGCGAAATGCAGGAAGAATGGAAAGTTCTTTCGCCGCAACTGGCACCCGCGTGGATTCAAGGGCTGACCGGGGAATACGAAACCACGCAGCCGATGGAACTGGCGCTGCACCTGATTGACCAGCAGGTGCTCGATCAGATACGCGAAGTGATTTTGCGTCGCGAACTGGCCTTGGAATTCCTGCGTGTCGGCGGACTTAATCCCGAGGACTATACAGCAGAACAGATGGCGCAGATCGTTGAACGCTTGTTGAACAGGTCGGACGAGGGAACCCGGCGATTCGTGGAACGGGTCGCCCGCCAGTCGGCGCCGCGCATCGAAATGGAAGCCCAGTTGCGACGCGAAGCCATGGCTGCAGAAGTGGCTGACAAGTTGCAAAGATTTGTTCCGGCCACCGACGGCGAGTTCGACTTCGAGGCCGTTCCCGATCCGCTTCCACTGGCGACGTTGAGTGCTTCGTGGCTGGACGGCAATGCCGAAGCCTTCAACACAGCCGTCGGGCAACACTTGACCGATGTGGCTGACGCCCGGGAAGTACAGGAAAACGCGGGCAAGATGCGATGGGAACTGGTCTACAATCATCTCTCGCCGTTTTACCTGGCCACGTCGTTTTACATTGGCTCGCTGATTCTGTCCTTTGTTTCGTGGCTGATGATTGCAGGCGGAAAATCTACTGGCGTACTGGCCCGCATCGCCCGTGGATCGCGTCGCGCTGCTTTCTGGGTCATGATCGGGGCGCTGGTGATTCACACCGTCGGGCTGCTGATGAGGATTTACATTTCCGGTCGCCCTCCGGTTACCAATCTGTATGGCTC
>CAMYKF010000648.1 GCA_947258905.1 uncultured Pirellulaceae bacterium
GTCCAACCGCATTCTCGTGCAGACCCGCCTGGACATCGGCGTCCGGGACGCCGTTACCGCCGGTGTGGGATATATCGGGGTAGTTGTTGCGGTGCTGGTGGCGTTATCGCTTATCGGCTTCAATTTCGGCGATATTGCGCTCATATTCGGTGCGCTTTCTATCGGCATCGGCTTCGGCCTGCAACACGTCGTAAATAACTTTATCTCCGGGCTGGTCCTGCTGGTGCAGCGGCCCATCAAGTCGGGCGACTGGATTGTGGTGGGATCCGGCACGGGCGCCAGCGAGGGTTACGTCAAGAGGATCAATGTAATTTCGACCGAGATCACAACGTTCGACAATGCCACCATTATCGTTCCCAACAGTCAGTTGATGACCATGGAGGTGATGAACTGGACCCATCGGGGCAGGCTGGGCAGGGTCAAAGTCCCTGTCGGTGTGTCTTATTCATCGGATCCTGAGAAGGTGCGGGAGATACTGCTTGGGTGCGCAAGGGGAAATGCCAGCGTACTGAGCCGCCCGGCCCCCAATGTGATTTTCAAGAACTTTGGTGAAAGTTCGCTTGATTTCGAACTGCGGGTATTTATCAGGGACATCGACTACGTGTTCAATGTCGCCAGTGAACTGCGTTTTTCGATCAAGAAAGCGCTGGACGAAGCCGGAATCGAAATCTCGTTCCCGCAACGCGACTTGCACATCCGCAGCATTGACAACGATGCCGCCGATGCCTTGCGCAAAATCGAAGACAAAAACGGGTAAACAGCCAGGGCTTCAAAATTGCAGGAATCCAGTAAACGTTGCCCGGTGGCGGCACACGATTTGCCCCAAGTGACTTGACGGTTCGCTACTCTCCGAAATGATGAGATTGGGTACCACTGGTTTGGCAGGCTCATGATCAATCCGCTCATTGCACTTGCCGTGTTTGCAGTACTGTCCGGCAGCCTGTGTTTGCTGTTTTGGCCCGATCGCGGTCTGTATTGGCGCTGGCAGCGGATGCATCGCAAGAGCGAATTGGTGAATATCGAGGATGCTCTCAAGCACATCTACGACTGCGAGTACACAAACCGCACGGCCACGGTGGACAGTGTTGCCGGATGCCTGGAGATTTCCAGTGACCGGGCTGTTGACCTCATCCAACGACTGGAAGACCTGGAATTGTTGACAGCCAGCGATGAAACACTGCACCTGACACCCGCCGGCCGTCAATCAGCACTTCGTGTCATCCGCATCCATCGTTTGTGGGAACGCTACCTGGCCGACCGTACCGGACAACCGCAATCGACCTGGCACGGCCTGGCCGATCGCTGGGAACACAAGACTTCGCCGGCACAAGCGGACTCGCTGGCGGCCCGCCTCGGTTCGCCCCGCTTTGACCCTCACGGTGATCCGATTCCTCTGTCGGACGGCGAGATGCCAGAGCATCGGGGCACGCCGCTGACGAATCTTGACGAGGGCGACCGTGCGACGATCGTGCATGTGGAAGATGAACCGCCAGCGATCTATGCCCAGTTGCTGGCAGAGGGACTGCACCCCGGCATGACGGTCCGGGTGATCGAAGCGACACCGACGCGTATTCAGTTTGAAGCGGACGCCGAGGAAATTGTTCTGGCTCCCATCGTGGCTGCCAACATTACAGTGGTCCCGCTGGTCGAACCGGAAACCGTGGAGTTGCCGTTTGAGCGGCTTTCCGATTTGAAGATCGCGCAGCGTGCCAGGGTAGTCGGGATCAGTCCGGCGTGTCGCAGTTCGCAAATGCGGCGGCTGCTGGATCTGGGACTGGTGCCTGGCACGGAAGTCCAGGCCGAACTCGACAGCCCCCGGGGCGATCCGACCGCCTATCGCGTGCGCGGTGCGTTGATTGCCTTGCGCGATGATCAGGCACGGCTCGTCTATGTCACTTGTGAAGAACCGCAGGTGGCGTGATGGCAAGAAGCTGCGACACCTGTGTGGTGCCCAACATCGGCTCGCTCGTGCAACTGGGCCTGGAAAAAGGCAATGCGGATTATGTGGTGGCCCTGTGCGGCAATCCAAACACAGGCAAAAGCACCGTCTTCAACGCGTTAACAGGGCTGCGGCAACATACCGGCAACTGGCCAGGCAAGACGGTGGCCCGGGCCGAAG
>CAMYKF010000649.1 GCA_947258905.1 uncultured Pirellulaceae bacterium
TTCGCCGGTCTCCAGATCGAGACCGCGGATCTTCTGCTGGCCAACCACCACGACCTGCCCTTCATGCACACCCCCGATATACAATCCGTCTTCGGTGGGAACGCCCGGAGTCGACGGATCGGTCTGCCACAATGATTCTCCAGTCAACAGGTCGTAACACAAAATCCGCGACGACTCGACCGGCATGACAATGACACGACCATCGACAATCGTCACGCTGCTGTCGAGGGACTGCGTTTCATGATCAATGTGCGCCGTGCGCGCCTGTTGACGGCGGGCACGCAGTGAATTGGCTGTCGTTTCCCGCAAACCGGGATAACGGACTCCCCAGATCAACGACCGTGTGGCCAGATCCATGGCCACCAGCCCGGTTGCTGACGTGGGACACACGAGAATGCCATCGGAACAGGACGGTGAAGCACCAGCCAGGCGTCGCACACGGTCTCGCACCACCGGCGGCACGGAGTCGATAGCGACGATTTGCTGGCTCCATTGCATTTGCCCGGTCGCCTGGTCGAGCACAATCAGTCGAATCTCGCCATCGATCTCACCCAGCACGTACAGTTCATTGCCCAATGGCAACGGCGCTCCCAGGAAAAAGCATCCGGCCAGCCGGGGTTCGAATCCTCCGCTGTCTCCGCCAACTTCCCATACAAAGGCCCCTTCGCGAGCCAGATCGACGGACTTCAGTTCATTGACCATGCGTCCGCCCAGCGGATCATTGACGAGGCCGCCGCGGCGGGCGACTGCCCGGTCGTCCACGTTGTCGGCGTAACCCGGCTGGTCAACCACAAACACCAGACGGCCGTTGCTGGAGAATTGTCCGTACAGGTGGTCCTGCCACATCCGCTGATCGACATGCCAGCGCACCGTACGCTCCTGGCGTATCTTTTCGGCTTCCTCGTCTTCTTCCAGCCATGAACCGGAATGCCACGCCGGGAATTCCCAAACCCGGCGTCCGGTTTCAAAGTCGATTCCGATCATGCGATCCAGCGAGCGCATGACAATCGTGTCGCCCACGGCCAAAGGCTGGATTGACGGGATCAGAATCTCATTACCGGCCCGGCGATCCTGAAGAATCTCCGCAGCCAGGGCTTCATGTTTGGGATCGTTGATCGTGTACACGTACCAGCGGGGAAAAGGCAGCGGGAATCCGGTGCCCTGCGAAGCGTTGCGTGAGGCATTAACGCGAAACATCCGGCACTCACTCACAACCTCGTAGCTGGCCAGCGAGGAATTGCCTATCAGTTGGACCAGCCAGGGAATCGCCTCGGCGTCGCGGGAAAACAGCGTCTGCCGCTGTCCCAGAAAATGGATCTGACCGCGGGATGTGCGTTGCGCGAGACTGATCAGCACGTCGCTGGCACGAGCCTCCGACCCCGACAGCAACCAGCAAGTCGCCAGCATCAGTGATGCCTCGGGATCGTGGACTTGCCGCGCTTCCGGGTCGTTGACGATCAATGAGAAACAGGAGGAGGCCGGGACCGGCCGCCCCTGCTCCAGGTAATAATGACCCAGCAACATCGTTGCGTCGTAGCCGGCATCCGTGAAGAAATAGTTTCGCGAGACCCGGGCCATCGAAATGTAGTCGGCGGCCTCGACGGCCTGCTGCAACATTTGTCGGGCCGTCACACTGTAGCGCAACTCGTAATCGCCACGGGCCGAGCGGGGAATTTGCCCCAGCGATGTCATGGCCTGGTGATGAATGCTGACAAAGCGGTCGGGCTCGCCATCGACCGGTTGCAGGTAATCCTCGGTGCGTTCTGCGGTCAGGATATCGCCCAGCAACTCCACTGCGGTGCGGTAATCCTGTTGTTCCATGGCACGGCGGGCGCGAACCAGCGGTCGGGCCAGTTCACGCGGGGCCGGAGCAAACAACTGGGGACGCAGCGATTGGGCGGTGTCCGCTTGTTGCCAGGCAGGGACCTCCCGCGCGCCGGGCCAGGCAACCAGCAGTAGCACCAAAAGCACGACCGTGCCCCGGCGACGACACATGTCGCGCGGAACCAGGCCACGGGCAGGGATGCGGGATTGTTTCATGGTGACACGAGCGGCGAAATCCGTGCTGGTCGTCAGCGCTGCTGGTCATTTAACCGGATCACGCCACAACC
>CAMYKF010000650.1 GCA_947258905.1 uncultured Pirellulaceae bacterium
CGCTTTGATCCCGATCAAGGCATTGTGCGGGCCGATCCGGCAGGCGGACAATTGCGTTCTGGCGTCGCCGATCTGACGACCGAGCGACTGGAAAACAAACATGTCGAGTTCTTTGACCAGCGCAATCCCGGACACCGCCGTGGCGACGAACTCTGTTGCATCGCGCCGATCACGCGGGAGAATTTCAAACCCGGGGCGTATCGGGTGATCGGCGAGCAAACGGCGGTTCGCCTATGAGTTGGCCCGCGAATGCGATCAATACCGCGTGGATGTGGAGCGTACAGCCCGAGTCGAGACGGTTCCGCATGGCAACTCGTGACGTTGCCCAAACACAGTGGACATTGCTGCAGAAAATGTTGACGGCTAATGCCGGCACGGAATTCGGATCGCGTCATCGGATTCGGGATATTGCCAGTTACGACGACTTCGCGCGGCGCGTTCCCGTCTTAACCTGCGATGATCTGCGACCGTACATCGAGCGGATTTGTGAGGGCCAAAAAAATGTACTGACCGCCGAGGACGTGTTGCTGCTGGAGCCGACCAGCGGCTCCAGCGGCGGACGGAAACTGATTCCCTACACACATTCGCTGCGCCGGCAGATGCAACGCGCGGTATCGGCCTGGATTGCCAATCTGTTTGCAAGTCGACCGGCGGTGCGACGTGGCAAGGCCTACTGGTCCATTTCGCCGGCGATCGGCCATGGCGAAATGACGGAAGGAGGCATCCGCGTCGGCTTTGCCGACGACACCGAGTATCTGACGGGAGTTCAGCGTGCGGCCGTGCGCCGCGTGCTGGCCGTGCCGCCCGAAGTCGCAAGGACGAAGCCCGTTTCGGAATTTCGATACCGGACTGTGCTGGGTTTGCTGAGCGCCGGCGATCTGTCACTCGTTTCGATCTGGAGTCCGACGTTCTTGCTGTCCCTGATCGAAGAACTGGCCGAGTCCACGGAACGACTCACGCAGGATCTGGGCAAGATGAATGCCCAGCGTGCGCAGACGGTGTCGGCGATATTGCAAACGCGGCAACCGCTGCACAAAAAGCTTGCGGAACTGTGGCCCTCGCTGGCACTGATCAGTTGCTGGGCCGACGGATGTGCAGCAGATTATGTGGACCAGTTGCAACAGCTGTTTCCGGCAGTGGAAATCCAGCCCAAGGGACTGTTGGCCACTGAGGCGTTTGTGTCGTTTCCCCTCGCGGACCGCGGGGGCAGCGCACTGGCCATTCGGTCGCACTTCCTTGAATTCGTTCCGCAAGGCACGGCCGTTGATGGCATTGTTCGTGCTCATGAATTGCAGGTCGGGCACCAGTACGCCCCCGTCGTAACTACCGGCGGTGGCCTGTACCGTTACCGCATGAACGACATGGTCGAGGTCGTGGACCTGGAAAATGATTGCCCGCTGATTCGATTCGTCGGTCGGGACGGCAGTTCGTTTGATCTGGTTGGCGAAAAGCTGGATGAAGCCCTGGTTAGCGAGGCAATTCAATTTGCTTGCCAGACGATTCCACAATCGCGGTCCTGTGCGCTGCTGGTACCACAATCGTCGACACCCGCCAAATACACTCTGTTTCTGCAATTCGACGCCGTTTCCGCCATCGACCACTCTGAATTGTCAGCGTCGCTCAACGGTTTCCTGGATCGCAATCCGCACTATCGACTGGCACGGGAACTGGGCCAGCTGGCCCCGACGGAGACCGTGATTGTCGGTGAGGAATTCGGCTCGTTGTGGAGTGTTTACGAACAGGCCGCTGTCGATAGTGGCATCAAGCGGGGTGACGTTAAGCCAACGGTGATGTGTACGAATCAAGCGGTAGCGGATCGATTCCGGGAACTGTTATCGGCCCGGCAAGCAGAGCGAAAGTTGCAAACGCAGATGGCCGCGAGACGGGGAGATTCGGGAAGCAGCGAAATCACTTGAACAGGGAAGGTCGCTATTGTCCCGCGACCTGGTCGTAGGTAATTGGCGTGGCCCTGAGCTCGCCGGGCTTTTGTTTTTGCGTGGAGCAGGTTTCTTGCGTGGTTTCTGCAAAGGATCACGTGCCTCGCGAACCTGATGGATTCTCTGCAGGGCCTGATTGATTTGGGCGCGATGGTCTTTGCTCACAAAAACGACTCCGGCACGGACCAGGCAGTGAGAGATGCCGATTTTGGACGGGTTGCTGCAGGGCGTCAACAACTTGCCCGCCGCGGCCAGCCGGAAAAAAACGATGGCTTTCATCACTCAACCAGGGAAGCAACGCGGCAATTCGTCGCTTTGCCGCAATCTTGCGGATTTCCGGAAATTGCCTTTAACCCTGACTGTTTCCGATCGTCTGTTGTTTTAGAGTGGCAAGTCGAAACACGTCGTCGTGCTGGACAAGGGCCCGTATTTTGACGGTCGATTTTGCAGAGCATTACCGTTCGCTGTTGCGATTTGCCCTCAGCCTGACAGGTTGCCATGCCGCTGCTGAAGACCTTGCGCAGGAGGCCATGTTGCGCGCCGTCAAACAACAGCAAAAACTGAGTGAGGTTGAAAATCCACGAGCCTGGCTATTCACAGTGGCCGCCAATCTGTGGTGCGACCAGTGTCGACGACAGCAGCGGCGACCTACCAGCCAGCCACTGCACCTGGTGGCGGAACCAGCAACCACCGGGTGGGCCGAAACAGAGAATCGTGAATATTTGGCTCGGGTGATTGAGTCCTTTCAGGAATTGCCCGAACTGCAACGCAAGGTGTTGTATTTGAGAACTGTCGAGCAATTTTCGTTGGCCGAGATTGCCCAGATTGCAGAGACCACCGTTAACAGCGTCAAAGTCAGCTTGAGCCTGGCTCGCAAACGTCTTCGCCAAAAGTTCGCAACCCCGCAACAAACAGCAAACCGGGAACTCAAATCGTGACTGATCCCCTGCCCTGCCAACTGATCGAAGACTATCACGATGGCTTGCTGGATGATCAATCGGTCGAGTTGTTCCAGGACCACTTGGCAACCTGCTCGGAATGCCAGGTGGAACTGGCCACGCTGCAGAAATTAGAAGCCGACGTAGCGGCCGCATGGCAACGCGTCGAATTGCCGGACGACCAACTCGAGTTGTCCGACCGAACAGCACCCTCTTTTTCCGCAGCCACATCGTTGTGGCGAGTCGCGGCAGCGATTGTCGTGCTGGCCAGTATTGCCGCGTTAATTTGGCAAGGTATGGACCGGCAACCTGTCGTTGAACTGCCTGAATCGCGCGGAGCAGCGCAGGAATCGCACGAAACCGAACCGGTCGATCATCGCGAACCTGCCAAACCAGTTGCCATCGTCAAGTCGCGGCCCATGTTTGCCGTAGCCACGTTTCCCGATAACGCCTTTGCCGAAGTGGTGGACTCCACACCCGAGTTGACGGTCTATTCGGTGATTCCCCAAAACACTTTTTCCCGTTCCAGCGAGGAGCCGTAATGAAGTCCCTTCAACTAGCAACCGCAATATTTCTGATGGTCAGTGCCGGGTCACTAAATAGCCTGAATGCCCAGCAACCTGACCAGACTGCCGATGACCCGGTGGTGGCGGTGTTCTCGCTGCAACATGCCCGGGCATTCGATGTGGCGAACAGCGTCAACGAAGCCGTAAAAGGAATTTCGGCCGCTCGCGCGATATCCGACAACAACACCAATTCGGTTATCGTTTCAGGCCACCCCGCTGAGGTTCAGCAGATGGCCGATCTGATCAAATCACTGGACGTGCCGGCGCGTCGTGGAGTTGGGGATGCCGGAGCGGTTGAATTCCGCGTTTATAGCCTGAGTCACTGTGATGCCGAGGCAGCGCATGATGTGGCCAGTTCTCTGTTTGCGGGCACACAGGGACTGTTACTGGATGTGGATCGAAAGACAAATAGTCTTTACGCAAAGGGCTTGCCCGACGATCTGGACATACTGCAAGAGTTGCTCGGGAAACTGGACGAAGAAATCGCGGAAGCGACCTCTGAGTCAAGACACAATAGCGTCTACGTGTCATTGACCCTGGTCGTGGAAACTTCCGGAATGTCGCCGGAGGTTCAGGCAGAATTCAAGCCGCTGGATACCGCGACCAGCTCGTTGCTGGAGACGGCTGCCGAGCGGGGCCTGCTTTCGTTTGAGGCTCCCAAAGTGGTAACCCGCGCCGTCACGCATGTGCGCTGCGATACGCCTGATAATGATCCACAGGAAGAAAACCGACGTCAGGGCGGTCGATTTGAGAACGTCAGCGAAGCGGCAGCGGCGGGGTACAAGGTGGTTCAGAATGGAATTCTCAGGCAACTTGAAAATGGCGATTTTCTACTCGACACCTCGATTACCATTCAGGTTACGGAAACAGGGTGGGTTGAAGCAGGAGAAGGCGGAGGCTTTGGCGGCGATGGCGGCGCATCTCGTCGGGCAAATAAGTCGTTGATCAACTCGGAGATTGTGGTCTCCCTTGATCACCCCGTGTTGCTGAGTTTTTCGGCCGTCAAAAACGTCGACTCGGCGTTGATCGTAAAACTCGTCGAAGCGGATTAGTAGATAAGTCCTCGCCGGAATCGGAGCGCCCTGTACCCGGCAGACCAGACCACCTGTTTTTAGCGGCTGGGCGCGAGCCCTCCGGTCTTGAATCATACGGGATAAACCGGAGGGCTTGCGCCCTTCCGCTGTGATTTCCTTGCCCCGATGGTGAATCCTGTACAACTGCGGCAACTTGATCAGCTATTACTGCTTTTACTCTTTCTCGAACACGATGTCGTCGAGATAAAACTCAAGCGGTTTGCCCTGACCGGCCAGGGTCCAGTAGAAACCGGTCTTGATACGTGCGAGATTCAGATCGGCAAGGTCGATGGAAATCTGTTGCCATTCGGTGGTCAACGTGATTTCATCGGTCTCCTTTTTGCCGGTGTCAAAGTACGTCTTGTCGCGACCCAGCAAACCGAATCCAAATTTCATCTTTTCTCCGCCCTCTGCGCCACGGACCCAAAAGGTCAGTTTGGTGGCTCCGCTCAGATCAAAACCGCCGGGCTTGTCGCCCCAGTCGTCCGGCGGGTTCTGCCATACGACACCACCCCAGTTGCCGCCGCTTGAATAACCGAACTTCAGGCAGTGTTCGCCCCCGTGCGGATTGTCCTTGCACCGATCATCCAGCGAAATCGCGTTGGTGCTGCCCATCCATCCGGAAGGTGCAAATGCGGTCGATGAATCCGGTTCGTCATAGACGACCATTGGCAATTCGGTTTCAGCACCCTGCGGAGATTCTTCTTGTGGCGATCTGACGCGAAACGGCACATTGGCCACCGCTGCGCCACCACTGCCGTCACCCACGTAAGCATACACGCGGTAGAGTCCCGGATCTTCCGGTGCCTTGATCGTCGCACCATCCTCATTCGCTTTTTGAATCAATTCCGGAAACGATGGCGGCGTTTCCTGAAAATCGCCGCCGGTTACCATCGAAGCGGCATTGGCCATCAATACCCAGTCCACATTGATCTTCTGGCCTTCCGGGTCGGAAGCCAGGAATGAAATGCTCACCTCCGCACCCGGGGCAACTTCGTTTTTGCCACGCAGGAGAAGTTCATCGATTCGCGGACACAGATTTTCCGGCGGTTTGCCTGACCACAATTCGGTCAGGGTATCGACGGCCGCCGTCTTGCGCTCGTCCTGCAAAAACATGCCGAACCAGGTGGCCGTTGCTTCCTGCTTGTGGCCCCACAGAAATGCATACGAACCGAGACAAAGTTTGCTGTCGGCTTTCAATGCGGTCCACGAAAGCCGGTACAGTTCGGCTTTCTCGGTACTGGTGAATTCACGAACGGCACCTGTGTTGTCCTGACCGACTTCCCACGGGCCATGCGGTCCGAACTCGGTCACGATGTATGGTTTGGTTCCGCCAGCCGCCCGATAACGATCGGGAAGCGAAGTCGTTCCGCCGTACGAGTTAATCCCGATAATATCGATGCCGGGACAACGCTGGTGAATCGACTGCACCTTGTCGTCGCCGATTTCCGCGATCACCGTCATCACCGGATGATGGGGATCTTCCTGCTTGACGAGTTGGGCAAGGTGCTCGATGTGAGTCCAGATCGCGGTGTTGCTACCGTCTCCTTCCATTTCGTTGCCGATCCCCCAAACCAGAATGGCCGGATGATCCTTGAAGCGGCGGACATGCTGCAGCGTCAGTTCAACTTGCCGCGCCACGGCCTGGTCATCGGCGTAATCGAGTTTTCCGTGTCGTTCATGTTCGAGCCAGATGCCAAAGGCGACGCTAACGCCATTGCGATGGGCTTCGTCCAGCCGAGCCATGGTTTCGGCCACGTCGTCGACTCCCCAGGTACGATTCGAATTGCCACCCAGGCTGGCAAGTGTTTCCAGTGAACCTGGTCCTCCAGCTCCATGGATGTAATACGGCTCGCCATCCCTGAGCAATTGCCACGATCCGTCGTCATTCTGGTTCAACGTTACCGGTACCGGCTGGGCTTGCAGATGATCGAGCGCCGCGCACAGGACGACTCCGATCAACAACAAGGCGGACAACAGTTTGGGAGTTCGGGAATGGAGCATGGAAAATTTCCGTAGGGCGTTAGTCTGAATTACCAGTAATTGTGTACCGACCCGGCAGCAAACTCCAGTTCGATACGGGTGATGGATCCGTCCCGGCAGAACACGCTGTGTGATTCGCCCTGATCGAGGGCATTGCCATGACGTCGTCGAACCGATCCGTCGGCCAGATGGACACAAATCACATTCTCGTCCCCCGAACGATAGATCACGGGAGTTTGGCAACAGGTAAAGGCGAAACTGCCGGCGGGCACGGTCAATTGACGCAGTTGCCCGTCAACATCATAAAGCTCCCAGCATGTTTCCCGGTCCAGCAATTCCGATTCGTCAAACAGGCGGGTGTCAAAATAGAGACGTCCGTCACGGACTCGCACTCCGATCTCTGCGAACCGGGACAGAATATCTTCCTTGACCTGACCGGTCATGCCAGGTTGCTGCACGCCTCCGTTGGCCGGTGTGTGCGAATACGGATCGGTGGGAAAGGCACCATACAACTGCGGGGATTTGTGGAGTCCCACACCATCGCGGATGTGCAAATAATGCGTGCGCAGACGATCGAGCGTCTCCAGGTCCGTTTGACTTCCCTGAGCGTCGATCAGCGTTTCCTGCACGGCCAGCACCAGCTTGGAAACCATATGCCAGTAGATACAGCCCAAACCTTCGTAGCCGAAAAAAGTACCCGACCGACCGGTAAACTGCCGGTGATTGAAAGTCGCCTCGAACAGCTTGACCAGTTCGGTTTCGACTTGTGAGTCCGGGGCGGAGCCGCGGTTGGCAGCCAATTCGCGGACGGCACGCCGCAGGTCATCTGCATTTCTCAAATCGCCATTGAAGTGCCAGTTGTCCTGCGCGTCACGGCGGATCACCGATTCGGGGGCGGACTCCGTGAATCGCTGCAGGACCGGATTGTCCGCAATGCACTGCGGGTCGATGAGGTTTTTTTCCGTGAAGCCAGGCAAATTGCGGTTGGGGTACAGCGTGTAACTTTGCTGGTCCTCACGATACATGTCGCTGAGGCGGAGCGCGTCCAGCAAATCGGCCGCCTGGTCCGGATTCAGGCAACCGGAACTGAGCGCGGCCACCTGGCCTTCCAGCATTTCAAACAGGCGTTCGACGCGAAAGCCGCGGTCGTCCGTCAGGTCGTAAGCGATCAGGTTGTAGGCGTGGTACAGTCCGTCCTCGCGACGGTTGGCGGCAATGCTGTGATCCAGATGTTGCAGGCACAGCTCAAAAAACTCGCGACAGCGGCTCACCTGCACAAACTGCTTTTCCCCAACAAGTCCACGTGCGTAGAGATCTTGCCGAAAGCGAGTGCCGGTCCGTGACAATTCGCCAACGATTTCTTCGCGTTGCTGGTCACTGACGGGTTGGCCGGCCACCGGCCGGTTGGTGTCCAAAATCCCGGCAATGTCTTCCAGCAAACTGACGATGTCGCGGGAAACAAGGAACGTTGGAATCGGGGTTTCCGAAAACCACTGCAACAGGAACTGAAAATACCGGCGCAGATAGCAGACCGTTACCATGGATAATCCGTAACCCGCCAGCGCATTGTTCGCATCATTCCATTCGGGGCGCTGGGTGTTCAGCCAGATGCCGCCCTCAGGCACAAAGTTAGTCAGCTTGGCCAGCGCGGGCACCAGCAGCTTTTCGCCCAGCGTTGCCCGGTAGATGCCGCCATCGCGATTCTGCAGCAATTTTCCGTCAGCACCGAACGTCGTCACCCGGTTGGCAATCGTAGCGGCCAGTTCGTCGTCGTAGTCGATTGTCTCACGCGGGTTCTCGCAGATTTCCTCGTAGCTGCGGATGCGATAAGGCACTTCCGCGTAGGTACAGTATTCTGCGTCCAACCACTGATCGAGACGTTCCGGGTCAAACCGGCGGGCCCATTCCAGCAACTTCAACAGGTAAATGATCTGGTGATCGCCCCAGTATCCGATGTTGGACCACGGATCAGCCGGATCGGGTTCCTCCCATTCGATTCCGTTTTTCGTGATCCGGTAGGGATTGTATCCATCGGCGGTCGAAGCGTTAACAAACCGAAAGATCATGCCGGTGGCAAATTGAGGGAAGGCCAGTGCCAGGGCTTCCCAGTTCTGGAAAATATCCCGCCAGTTACCCTGGTAGTCCAGATTCAGCGAACCGTCGGCAGCCGTCAGCCGAATATCGAATTCGTTCCACGGCCTGGTCGGATCTCCATGTCGACGGCTGAAACAAATCGGCAGATATTCCAGCCCGATGCGTAGCAAATCCGGTTCGTTCTGATCCGACAACCTTTGGATCAGTTCATTGATATGGATGGTTTCCGGCAGTTCCTCGAGCAATCGATGGTTGCGTTCAAACACCGCGGAATTGAAGTGGCGCACGTGCTCGCAAAAGTCGTTGCTGGCGACTTCGTATCCGTGCGCCGGCAACCCGCCCCGCATCACATTGAACATTACATTGGACTGGTGCCGGCTGATTCTCAGATGATTACTGCCCAACTGCCGTCCATCGGCCTGGGAGATGATTCGCAGCAAACTGTCCTCGCATGACTGGATATCCTGATCAATCAACTGTCCGGGTTCGGGCGTTTCCGACCGCGTTTGCTGCAGGTTGATGACATCGGTTTGATCCCGGTTGATCGAAGCGACCATCGTCCAACTGGCGGCTTGTCCGCTGTCCAGGTCCAGTTGCTGCCGGGTCAGCCAGGCACCGCGCTGGCCACGCACATCCCGTTCGGTTTCGACCTGTCCGGTTTGTTCAAAACGAGACACCTGCCGTGTGCTGAGCAGAACGGCTTGGGGCGCTTCTCCGACTTGCCATACGATAGTGGCCCGCAGCCCCTCGCTGGGCTCGGCGCGGTCAGTGGGAACTGAACTGAGGTAGTAAATCCCGAGGGGAGCGGGCTCCAGCAGCTCATTTTTCTTGTAGGCATCGGCGAGATTGCTGAATCTCAACTGAAAATTGCGATCGATACCGCCGGGCATCAGGTTCTGCAATCCATCGAGCACTTGAATCCGGCACGCCTGTTCACCGAGATTGTGAATCCTGCTCGTGCGAAAAAATCCGTAACGGTCCCCGAAGGTCCAGCGGTAACGAAACGCGATCCCCAATTCGTCGTTGATTTCCTCAAACCACAGCTGGTTTCCCAAATCGTTCTTGTACAGGTTTTGGCGGCAATATTCGAACCGTCTGCCGTCCAGTCCAAAGGGTTGCCACACCCGGGTTTCACCGGACGGCAGAGTGATTCGCAGACAGGTTAACGGCCCCGCGCAACCGCGCAGGTCACTTAACTTGTCGGATGAATAGTAGGGAAACAGCGCCGAGTCCGCGTTGCCACGACCGGCAGTCAACGCCCCGAAACTGGAAATGAACATCCAGTGGTCACTGGAGCTGACCAGGCTCATGAAGAACTCGGGCATCAAATGACTGTTTTCGATGCGGTAGAAGGGCTGACCATTCAGCTTCACAAACTCGCTGCCGTGACTGCCAATGCGCGCGCCAGCAGCCAGACCCGGCAAGGAGCCGGACGGCATTGGTGAAGCTTGCAGGTCTTTGAAGTCTTTCAAGGTCGCATCTTTCG
>CAMYKF010000651.1 GCA_947258905.1 uncultured Pirellulaceae bacterium
AACCGCCGCGGGCGAGGCTGGTGGCGGGGAGGCCGTAGCCGTTCCCGGTGCCGCCGATCCGGCGGCCTTCCAGGCCGCGATGGACATCGGGAAGACCGAGTATGTTACGTGCGCCGCTTGTCATGGCCCGGATGGAAAAGGCTTGCAAGTCGGCGCTCAATTGATGGCACCCAGCCTCGTCGGTTCCCAGATTGCACTGGGCGATCCCGACGTTGCCGCCATGGTGGTATTGAAGGGAATCAAAAAGGAAGCCACTGACTACGTGGGGCTGATGGCACCGTTGCCCCTGGACGACAAAAAGCTGGCGGGCGTCCTGACCTATGTGCGGAATTCGTTTGGCAACGAGGGCAGCCTGATTGACCCCCGGGAAGTCGCGGCCGCCCGCGCACGATTCGCAAGCGTGCCGGACCTGGTCAGTCGTACCGGAATTGACTCGTTGCTGGCCGCGAACCCCAAGGTCGCTGCTCCGGCGACCGTTTCAGAAGCCGGTATCCCGGCGGTTGCGACCACGAGTCTGCCTCCCCAGGTGGCCACGGAACCATGGGTGCCTATTCCGGGGATCAGGGTGGTTGGCGGCCGTTTGCCGGATCAGCGCCCCGAAGACGCGCCCCGCTTAACCTCAACAAGCAAAGACAGCGACTGGTATCGTCAGGCGACCCGCGGTGTCTCTGGTCCCTACCCTGACAGCTTGCAATTCCTTGAGGACCAGGGCCAATGGTATACGCCATTTTCACGTCCGGGCATGACAGGACCTTACGACATTCGCAACTGGCACATTGACGAATAGGTATGTTGGAACTCTTGCTAAATGTTGGCATGTTAGCGCAGGTCGATGCCGGAGGCGAGGAGTCGGGCGGTGATCTGGTGACTACACAGATTGCACCATTTGAAAGCTCGTTGCTGCTGCCTCCGCCGGTCACGACCAATGCATCCAGTACCGATGTGCCGTTTCAGTTTGCGTTGTGGATCGGCGCAGCAACGTTGCTGCTGATCATCGGTGTCATGCTGTATTTCGGAATTCGCTATCGGCGGCGATCTCCCGACCAAAAGCCCCGGCAATCCGCCGCTAACGACGTGGTTCTTCAATTTGCGTGGACCGTCATTCCGTTCGTGTTGTTCATGGATCTGTTTTATGTCGGATTTCGGGGGTTCATGGATGTATCCCACGTGCCCTCCAACGCCATGGAGATTTCTGTGGGTGTTGCGGACTCAAAATGGTCGTTTACCTACCCGGACGGACACATTGACGAAGCGCTTCACGTACCGGTGAACAAACCCGTTAAATTGACGATGGAATCAGACGAATCGATTCACAGTCTGTCGATTCCGGCCTTCCGGCTGAAACGGGATGTCCTGCCGGACAAGTCTACCACGGCGTGGTTCGAGGCGACCCAGCCGGGCGAGTACCTCGCCATGTGCGCGCGGTATTGCGGGGCAGCACATTCCGGGCACTGGGCATGGGTGGTCGTGCATGAGCAGGATGAGTTTGAAGCGTGGCAGGAGCAGGCGGGTGGTTTGTTTAACAGGTTGTCCATCGAGGAAGTCGGCGAAGTGATGTATACAAGGTACATTTGCAATACCTGCCATAGCCTGGACGGCACGAAAAAGGTGGGGCCCAGTTTCAAGGGGATTTTCGGCAGGGAGACGACACTCACCGGCGGACTCAAAATCACGGCGGATGAAAAGTACATCAGGGATTCGGTGCTTGATCCGCAGGCAGCTGTCGTCGAGGGTTATCCGCCCGCCATGCCTGCCTATAAAGGCCAGATCAAGGACCGCGAGCTTCAGGCAATTATCGAGTACCTGAAAACGTTGCAACAGCATCCCGCACTTTTGATTTGCAGATTCCCATGAGTCAGATGGAAACGTTACCAGGTTTGTCGAACGAGGTGTCCGTGACGGAACCGGGTGATGATGTGACGGCCGCGGATTACCTGATTGATTCGCCGCGCGCAGTGACCTGGCTATTGACGCTGGATCACAAGCGTATTGCGGTGATGTATG
Source organism: uncultured Pirellulaceae bacterium (assembly GCA_947258905.1). Taxonomy (GTDB): domain Bacteria; phylum Planctomycetota; class Planctomycetia; order Pirellulales; family Pirellulaceae; genus CAJQPP01. The sequence goes on from CAMYKF010000651.1 coordinate 2,005, forward strand.
CGGTGGCCATTTTGGCAGCTTTCATGAGCGGGCTGTTGTTCGCAATCGTGTTGCGTGCCGAACTGGCATCAGCACATGGCGCGCTGATCAGTGCAGATGCTTACAATCGCGTTTTTACGCTGCATGGCGTTGCCATGGTTTTCCTGGTAATCGTTCCCGCCATCCCGGCCGTTTTCGGCAACTTTGTCCTGCCACTGATGCTCGGCAGCAAACAGTTTGCCTTTCCCCGCCTTTGCCTTCTCTCGTTTCACCTTTATCTCGTGGGCATTTTTGCATTTCTGGTTTCCGTCCTGCTGGACGGTCTGGATACGGGCTGGACGTTTGCCGCACCTTACGTGATTCATTCCGGCGCGGTGGGGGTCGTTCCTGTATTGTTCGGTGCGATTTTGCTCGGCGTGAGCGCGATTCTGCAAAGCATTAACTTTGTTGCAACCATCCACAAATTGCGTCCAGCGGGCATGACGTGGCTGCGCATGCCCGTCTTTTCCTGGTCGCTTTATTTTTCGTCACTGGTCCTGCTGGTGACGACGCCAATCCTGGTGATGGTCCTGGGAATGCTGATGGTCGAGCGTGTTAGCGGCATGGGATTATTTGCCGGCGGGGAAGGATCCGCAGGACCGCTGCTGTACCAGCGGTTTTTCTGGTTCTTTGCCGCTCCTGTCATACTCGTGATCGTCATGCCGGCGATCGGAGTGGTGTGCGAGATGGTTGCGATTCACAGTCGCAAACAGCTGTTCGGGTATCGGGTAATTGTCAGTTGCCTGTGCGCGATTGCCATTTTGAGCTTTTCCGTTTGGGGACGACACTGGTTTATCTCGGGACAACCGGAACTGACCAGCACGGTGTTTAGCCTGTTGACGCTGGGGCTCGCCATCCCGGTGGCAGTCGTTATCTTCAATCTGCTGGCGACCATGTACGGGGGTGCCATTGCCTGGAACACGCCCATGGCCTATGCCTTCATGTTCATATTTTTCATGACCGTTGGCGGCATCTCTGGCCTGTTTCTCAGCGCGTTGGCAACAGACGTCCACCTGCATGGCACCCTTTTTGAAACCGCACACCTGCATTACATCATGATGGGCGGAGTGCTGATCGCCTTTCTCGGTGCGCTTCATCACTGGTGGCCAAAGATTACGGGTCGCATGTATGACGAACATTTTGGAGTGTTCACCGCGTTTGTGATTTTTGTCAGTTTCAACATTACGTTTTTCCCGCAGTTTATTCTGGGATCGCGGGGGATGCCGCGGCAGTATTTCACCTACCCGATTGAATTTGAGACGCTTCAGCAGATCTCCACCTCAGGATCGATTTCTCTCGTATTGGCTTTTTGCCTTATTCCGGCTTACCTGATCTACTCGCTGCGGCGCGGGCCGCTGGCACCGGAAAACCCGTGGGGAGGAGCCACCCTCGAATGGCAATGTGCTTCTCCACCGCCTTTCCGCAATTTTCGCGAGGACCAGACCCTGATCGTGGGCGAGCCATATGAGTTTTCGCGGCTGGATTACGACGCCGAATCTGGCGGATTTGTGTTTGAATCATCGCCAGACGATAATGACTCCGCGGCGGCCTGAAAGGCCTGATGGAACAGGGCTGACAAGCACGGAGTTTCGGTATGTGCCAGTCGCGAAGTGTGCCGGCAAAGCAGTCATCCACCGTTCAATTTTCGAGTCAATTGTCAATGAATTCTTTCAATATGTTGCTGAACCGTGTGCTTCTCGCGTGTCTCCCCGTGATGGTGGTGTTGATTTGTCCGCTGATCGTCGCGGCACAGGAAACCGGGCAAGATGAACTGACGGAGGTCGTTGTGGTTTCCACGCACCATTTCATCACCAATTTTCCTGAAGATTATTCGCCCGGTCATCTGCGTGCGTTGC
>CAMYKF010000652.1 GCA_947258905.1 uncultured Pirellulaceae bacterium
CTTCGAGTTGCTCCGTCGCTCATCGGTTGTGATCTCCAACAAGTCATGTGTCCACGTGCGTGCGATTCCGCTCATTTTGCTCGTTCAGGCGTGGATGCTTTGGCTGCCTGCTTTGCCATCGAGGCCTGCGGATGGGCGATAATGGTAGCTTCACTTTCACAGAGGCGGAGTGAGCATCTTGAGCCAAGTCACACAGATCCGATCGCAAATCGAATCAGGAGATCCGAGTGCGGCTGAACAGTTGCTACCGTTGGTGTATGAAGAATTGCGCAAACTCGCCGCAGCAAGATTGGCTCACGAGAAACCAGGACAGACCCTGCAGGCGACTGCGCTGGTGCATGAGGCTTACCTGCGGCTGGTAGATGTTGACAAAGCTCAGCACTGGAACAGTCGCGGACACTTCTTTGCAGCGGCGGCGGAGGCGATGCGGCGGATTCTTGTCGATGCATCGCGTGCTAAGAAAAGCCAGAGACGCGGAGGTGGCCGAAATCGCTTGCAACTTTTGGAAGACAACCTTACTTGCGACCCGCGGGTCGAGGACTTCGCAGAGCTAGACGAGGCGCTCGAGCGATTAAGAAACGTGGACTCCCAGGCGGAAAAGCTCGTGGAACTGCGAGTCTTTGCCGGGGCGACCATCGACGAGGCAGCCCAGATCTTGAATCTGTCGCCCCGCACAGTGAAACGAACTTGGGCTTATGCCAGGGCCTGGCTACGGAGGGAAATGGAGAGAGGAGACACTGAGACGATTTGATTAATCCAAAGGATGGCAGATTTTTTGGTTTTTGTTGGCCCGTTTCCTCCGTGGATTTCGCACTGGCCTACGAGTGGGCCTCCGTGGCCTTGACGCGAACTGCAGACGAATTCCATGAGCGACCAGCCACAATCCGAGCGGTCCCTGTTTCTTGAAGTGATCGAACGATACCCCGAGGAACGGGCTGCTTTTTTGGACGCGCACTGCGGGGAAAACCAACAACTGCGTGCTGAAGTGGAAGCGCTACTGAGAGCTCATGATCAAGCTGGCGACCTACTGGATGCGCCGGATGCAACGTCTCCCGATATTGATCGCCCCATCACGGAGACACCGGGTACGCAGATCGGCCCATACCGATTACTCGAACGAATCGGTGAGGGGGGGATGGGCGTGGTTTACCTGGCCCAGCAAACCGAACCGGTGCGCCGTCGCGTCGCCCTAAAGATCATCAAGCCGGGAATGGACACCCAGCAGGTGATCAAACGTTTTGAGGCAGAGCGTCAGGCGCTAGCGCTGATGGATCACTCTAACATCGCCAAAGTGTTCGATGCGGGGGCAACCGAAACCGGCCGTCCGTACTTCGTGATGGAATGGGTCAAAGGGGTGCCGATTACGCATAAAAACCTAGTTCATTCAACGCTGGCGCGTCTCAAATACTATCCGACGCCGGTGCAACGTTTCCTGCTGCTATCGTCTTTTGCTTTCGATAGTTCAGTCGTCGGTATCTTCTGGTCTTTATGCCAAGGAGGTACGCTGGTTTTGCCCCGGCAACGGTTGGAACAAGATATGACAGGCTTAGCTGAACTGATCCAACAACAAACAATATCGCATACCCTCTGTTTGCCGACTTTATACAACCTGATCTTGAGCCATGCGAATCCTGATCGGCTAGCCTCTTTACAGACGGTCATCGTCGCCGGAGAAGTCTGCCCGCAGACTTTGGCTCAGTCTCACTATCAACGATTGCCCAACACGCAACTCTACAATGAATATGGACCGACGGAAGGTACCGTCTGGAGTACGGTGTATCAATTTCCGCCTCAAAGCCAGGGAACCCAGGTCCAGATTGGCAATCCGATCGCAAATACACAAGCTTTCATTTTGGACGCGCATTTCAGGCCTGTACCGATTGGCGTGACAGGAGAATTATATATTGGCGGCCATGGTCTGGCGCAAGGCTATTTAAATCGACCCGAATTGACGGCAGAGCGCTTCATCAATCACACCTTTGAAAATGGCGTTGAAGCCAGGCTATACAGAACGGGAGATCTGGCCCGTTATCTGCCCGATGGCAATATTGTGTTTCTGGGGCGCGCCGATCACCAGGTTAAGATTCGCGGCCACCGCATTG
>CAMYKF010000653.1 GCA_947258905.1 uncultured Pirellulaceae bacterium
CCCCAGCACGAAGACGTTATAACCATCGTGCTCCATCTGGATGCCAAAGCGGATGGCATTGATAGCGCGTTCCTGGCCGAGGTACGCTGACATCGCTGGCGCTTTTTCGCCTGATTCCGGCTCGACCGAAAGGGGCGGGCAGACTCTGCGAAGCTCGCTCACAGGGACAGGTTGAATACGGGTTTGCTCCAAGATGCCTGCCACAGCCGTTCTCCCAACCGCTAACTGGGGTACCTACAGAATCACAATTGAATAGCGAGATGCCAGTAGGGGTAACCCGAATTTCGCCTCGCCACGAGGTGTGATTTACTTGCTAGTAATTCATGAGTTCGCGCGGAAATTCGGCTTGTCGGAAGTTAGGTCTGCGCCTGGCCACTAAATGCCAATGCGGCTTTTTGCGACAAACAAGTTAGGCGCGTCAGACGGCCGCCCCGTCGGACTCGTAGTTCTGTGCCGCACAGTCCCAGTTGATCAACTTGTCGAGATATGCATCGATATAGGCATCGCGGCTGTTCTGGTAGTCCAGATAGTAGGCGTGTTCCCAAACATCGAGCGTCAGCAGCGGGGTGACGCCGTGAATCAGCGGCGTGTCGGCATTGCCGGTGCTTACGATGTTGAGTCCGTCCGGTTTGCGCACCAGCCACGCCCATCCACTGCCGAATTGCCGCAGTGCAGCAGTCTTGAACTCGGCCCGAAAACCGGCCAGGTCGCCGAACCGCTGAGTAATGGCATCGGCCAGTGGCCCAGTTGGCTTGCCGCCGCCGTTCGGCGACATGCTGTGCCACAGGAATGCGTGGTTCCATGCCTGGGCTGCATTATTGAAGACACTGGTATCTGCGCCATCATGCGCGGCAACGATAATAGCGTCGAGCGGCTTACCCTCGTATGCCGTGCCTGCAATCGCCGTGTTCAACTTGTCGACGTAAGCCTTGTGATGTTTGCCGTGATGAAATTGAAGCGTCTTGGCTGACACGTGGGGCTCCAGCGAATCAATTGAATAAGGCAATTCTGTAAACTCAATGGACATAAAAAACTCCCTGTAGGATCTTTAAGTACAACCAGTATAGTTCGTTAAGAGCGATTACCGTTGCCGGACCGCCTCGCCCATGAGACGCACCTCGTCGGTGAGCGCCTCAATCCGATGCAACAACAGTTCCCGCTCATCATGAGCGATCTCGGCTGTGGCGCGCACAGTCTCTGTCGTTTCGGATTGCAGCGACTGCATCGAATTGACGATCAGGGCGATGAACAGATTTAGCACGGTAAACGTGGTCACGACAATGAACGGAACAAAGAAGAGCCAGGCGCCGGGATGTACCTCCATAACCGGTCTCACAATGCCCATTGACCAGCTCTCCAGCGTCATTATCTGAAACAGGCTGTACATCGAGGCACCGATACCGCCGAACCATTCCGGGAACGCAGCGCCAAAGAGCTTGGTTGCCATAACCGCGGCAATATAGAAAACAAGGACCAGCACGGCAAGGATCGATGCCATTCCCGGCAACGCTTTGAACAGGGCCCCGACAACGGTGCGCATTTGTGGGACAACCGATACCAGGCGCAGCACACGCATGATTCTCAAGGCGCGGAGTACAGACAGCGGCCCCGCCGCAGGAAACCAGGCTACCGCCACGATCGCGAAATCGAAGACATTCCAGCCGCCGCGAAAGAAGTGCGACCGATACAGCCACAATTTAAGACCGATCTCTACAGTGAACAGCCAAAGCGCCGCCCCGTCGATTGCGAGCAGCAGGGGCCCTGCAATGCTCATCGCCTGGGGCGAAGTCTCGAGCCCGAGAGTAATCGCGTTAATGACAATTGCGGCCGTGATGACCAAATTGAATGCACGCGATTCGACGACGCTTCTCAGCAGCGTGGCCCTGTTGAGCGGCAACTGGCGGAGGACGTCAATCAATTCGTAATCGCCGCAGCGCTGTCAATGTCGTACAGGTGGTCACGCATGCGCTGTTTTTGAATGCGGTGGGACTTCCGCAGTTGGCGACGTACTGCGCGCCTGGTCCGTCTTGACCCTTTCTTGACGGCGGCGTACAGGTTTTCGTGCGCTGTCTCGAGCGCTAACACCTGCCGGTTGCGCA
>CAMYKF010000654.1 GCA_947258905.1 uncultured Pirellulaceae bacterium
GGTCGATGCCAGTCTGCAGGAAACCGATGCCGAGGTCTGTTTTGCATGCCAGGCAGTGCTGACGCCCGACGAAATCAACTCACCCAAATATGTGGCTGGCCAAAGCTGTCCGTACTGTTACCGGACCAGCCAGGAACTGACCGCCGCCCTCAGGCAATGCCGCGAGACGCGTTTGGCCCAGGTGACGGATCCGCTTCCGGGTTCGATCCCCTATGACAACCTGCGGCCAATCAATGTGCCGCGCCGATTCGATGGCGAAATGTTGCTGGAATTCCTGAACCGTTATCACCATCATGTAGGCCGCGAAAACTGGCAGCAGTCCATTTCCGAAGGTCGCATCCTGTGTACGGGCCAGGCACTCGGGCCGGACACCGTGATTCGTGATGGACAGCGACTGGAGCTGCTGATTCCGGCCAGCACCGAGCCGCCGGTCAATGCCGGCATCTCGATCCTGCACGAAGATGACTGGGTGGTCGTGATCAACAAACCGGCGCCACTGCCGATGCATCCCAGCGGGCGATACAACCGCAACTCGCTGACGTGGATTTTGGGCCAGGTCTATGATCACCAGCTCCGCGCGGCGCATCGTCTGGACGCCAACACGACGGGAATTGTTGTCTTCAGCAAAACACGCAAGGTCGCCAGCGTGGTGCAGCCACAATTCGAGCAGCAAACCGTGGCCAAAACCTACCTGGCACTCGTGTACGGTGTTCCCGAGGACGAGTTTCAGGTGGCATTGCCGATTGCCGATCAGCCGGCTCTGGCTGGTGGACGTCGCATCGGGAGCGGTGGCAAGCACTGTCTGACCCGCTTCAAAACTCTCAAGGTCGCCACGCGCAACGGCCAGCTCTGCTCGTTAATCGAGGCGCGGCCGGCTACCGGACGCACCAATCAAATCCGCGTGCACTTGTGGCACGCCGGTTTTCCAATCGTCGGAGATCCCACCTACTTGTCAGATCACCGGCAAGCCGACCGGCAAACCCTCGCGATTGACGATCCGCCGATGTGTTTGCATGCGTGGAAATTGACGCTGCGCCACCCCGCGCATGGTTCGCCCGTCACCTGGACAGCGCCCGGTCCGGCGTGGACCGAGTCATGGATCGGCGAGTAGCATCGGCCGGTTCCGGACGCTCGACACGTTCAGCCTGCAACGATTACGGTGAGCAGCGCCCTGCCGCTTTTCTGATCAACGCCCTGATCAGTCCTTGCGGCGATCCGTGCGTACAGGTTTGTCACCACTGGGGCCTGTCTGAATGTCGAGATCCCGGGCGCTAAACGGTGCCTTGATATCGTCGAAGGGTTTGGGGCGAATCAGGCGGGGCCGTTTGACCGGAGGCGGTGGGATGGGTGTTTCCCGTCGGACTTCTTCCTGAGGCTCCGCTGCCGCGGCGTTCGCCGGCTCAGTAGTTGAATGCGGCGCGATTAGCACCTCGTCAGGAATTTCGAAAGTGGGCGACTCGTGCGGTGCGGGCTCCTCGGGTTCCGCTATTGCGGTGATACGAATTGAATCGACCTGCGGTTGTGGCAGTTCGCCGGAATCCGCGTCGGCAACCGGCTGAGGCGTTGTCGGCGGTTTTGTTGGCCGTGATCTCGACGGGGCGGCCTGTTTGGAGAAATCGATGTCGCCGAGATATTTTCGTTTGACCTCCTCGTGCTGGACGATTTCCTCGGCCGAACCGCTGCACAAAATTCGCCCTTCGCTGACTACGTAGGTTCGATCTGTGATTTGCAGGATTTCCCGCGCGGCATGGTCGGTAATCAAAATGGAGATTCCCGTGTCGCGCAATTGCCGAATTACTTCCTGAATATTTTGAACCGTCACCGGGTCAATACCCGCAAATGGTTCGTCGAGCATGATGATTTCAGGATTGGAAACCAGGCACCGGGCGATTTCCAGTCGTCGGCGTTCGCCGCCAGACAGCTTGCCGGCCCGAGAACGACTCAAGCGTTCAATCTGGAATTGATCCAGCAGTTCATGGCAACGCTTTTTCTGGTCACGCCGGTCCATTTTCAGCAGTTGCATCATGGCCAGCAGGTTTTGTTCAACCGTCAGTTTCGCGAAAACGCTTGATTGCTGGGGCAAGTATCCCATGCCTCCACTACGGGCCCGCTGGAACATGGGCCAGTTGGTTACATCCGTGCCAGACAGAATAACCCTGCCCTGGTCCGGTTTGAGCAATCCGCAAATCATGCGAAACGTGGTTGTTTTGCCTGCGCCGTTGGGGCCGAGCAAGCCCACGATTTCCCCGGGTTGCACGACGAGACTGACGCCGTCAACCACACGACGCCTGCCAAAGGTCTTGGCGAGCTGTTCGGCCTGCAAAATACTCACAGCGAATCCTCCTTGAATTCAGTGCGGCTGATTTCGTTCCATCTCTATCGGATAAATTTCATCCGTTCAAAATTGGGCCAGAAAGGCAGCGGTTTGGTCTTGGCATGCGGCCAGTAAATAAACAATGCCTCGCCCAGCAAATAGGAAGAGTCAATGTATCGTTCGCCTGCCCAGATTCGCGCATCATTACTTTGGGGGCTATTGTCACCCATGGGCAGCAACTGGCCTTCCTCCAGTTCAAACACGTAACTTTCGTCGCGTGCACGGGATTTGAACATTGGGACACCCTGTCTGTCGGCTTCCAGTTCCCAGCGATGCGGGGTCGCCAGGATATCCCGGATGTCTGCTGGATTTTTCCCGAGTGTGTACTCAATCCATGGAACCGATCCGCCTTGCTCGGCCGTGTCGTTCTTCGACGTGTAATAAATGTCTCGCAACACTCGCAACCGGGAAACGTCCATCTGAATGTTACGCCCGCCGATGCCCAGCGGTTCGGCATCACCGGGATCGGTTTCCGACCACTTGGGCATGACATCGCCCGTTCGCGTGAATTCGGCGCCCGGAATGTCGACATATCGACCATCGACCCATAAAAACAGCTTGTCGTCGGCGTTGGCGAACTGGAGTTGGTGTTGTCCGCTGCCGCTGATCGCAGTTTGTCCGGTCACGTCGCCCCCAAAAGTGACAGCAGAATCGCTGGCGGCAAAGGTGGCCGTACCGTCAGCAACATTGATCGTGCACGTGAACCGCACACCGCCTTCGACGAGTTCGATGACGATAGAACCGGTGTCCGATTTGATGTCAACGAATGCCTCGACAGACAGGTCTCCCACCCAGTGCAGGCCACTGCGGTTGGTAAATTGCCCGACTCCCTTGGGCATCACATCGTTGTAGGCGTAGTGGTCTGTAATCAATTCGCCTGGGGGAATCTCACCGGACATGCGATCCGGCAGTTCGCCGTCTTCAATCTTGTCCCATTCCCTTGTGCGTGGCCGCAAATGACGATAACGCAGCCAGCGAAATTCGTCCGTTGGGTTATCCAGTGAAAAGGCCACCGGATCGCGACTGACAGTCCAGTCCGATGGCGCGCCGGTGCGCGTCCACTGGTCCCAGCGGCTGGGCCAGCCCGCCTCGATCAGTTCCTCGGCGATGTAGTTCGTGTCGTCGACCAGCTGCAACATGGCCTGCAGCTTGCGCGGCGTTTTGTGGGCGATCTTGCGGTCGTCAAACGTTTCGGATCGGCGGTCGTATGTGTGAATGTCGCCATATTCAATCAACACGCCCTCGTTCGGCAATCCAATCAGTCGTTTGATAAAGTTTTGCTTGCCGTTGTTGGGGTACTTGAACACGATCACATCAAAACGCTCCGGTTGACCGAAATCGTAGGCAAACTTGTTAACCAGAATCCGGTCGCCGGAAAACTCGCGGTGATCCCGTCGCTCGTGCCGGCGCAGCAGCAATGGATATTGGCAAATGGGGCAGGCACACTTTTCATTCGGTACGATCTGCTCATTTGTGTCTCGGCCGACACCGGCTCGATACTGGTATTCGCATTTGGGACATTGCACATCGACATGCAGTCCTTGCAGATCCGGAGCCATCGATCCGGTAGGAATTATGAACGCTTCCGCTTCGAAAAACCGGAACAACAAGGCCAGCAGAATGGCGATCAGCACCGATTCAACGGTTTCGCGCACCCCGGGGCTGCGGATCCACGTGCCAATCGGAGTTGGTTCCATGTAGTGATCGCCCTGGGGGAAATTGCTTCTGGCCATGTCGCGGTTTGGTTAGTCGGTAGGTTGCTGCTTGCGGGGTTTCCGGAATGCGAAGCCGCCGATTATAGAGTCATTTCCCGGCGGGAAACACACCAACCGAGCCCGTGTTTCTCAGGTTGCGGCTTTAAGTCATTACCACTGGATGGCCGGCCCCGTTTCATTTGCCTCGCCATTGGCTCCCAAAACCCTTTCCGCCAGGATAAACTTTCGGAATTCCGCCCGCTCTGCAACCTTTCAACGGCCGTCTCGCCGGTCCCGGCAAAACAACTCCTGTCATGGAAGCCACTGTCGTCGAACATGCTCTGGCGCAGCACCATCTGTCGATCGTGCGCGACCGGCAGACGTCACCTCCGCAATTTCGCCATTCGCTGGAACAGCTTTCCATGCTGGTGGCCTGCGAGGCGACCAAGGATCTGGAATTGCACGAAGTCCGCGTGCATACTCCGTTGACAACCGCAGTTACCCGCCGGCTGGCTCGCAGTATCGGGCTGGTGCCGATTCTGCGAGCCGGGATTGTGATGGTCGAGCCGGTGCTGAATCTGATCCCGGAAGCTGAAGTATGGCATCTGGGACTGTATCGCGACGAGGCGACGGCGCGACCCGTGCCGTACTACAACAAACTGCCGGCCGGCAGCCCGGTGGATATCGCGCTGGTCCTCGATCCGATGCTGGCCACCGGCGGTTCGGCCTGTATGGCACTGGAATCCAAGCAAGCCTGGGGGGCGCGCCAGACGGTGTTGATCTCCGTGATCGCGGCACCCGAGGGCATTGACCGGGTGCATCTGCAATTCCCCGACACTCCCGTCTACACCTGCGCGATTGATGGCGAACTGAATGATGACAAATTCATCGTCCCCGGCCTGGGCGATGCTGGTGATCGCGTGTTCAACACGATGTAGGCATGCCCTGTGAATCCGCTCCGGCCCGGAATCATCGAGTCGCATTTTCGACGGAATACAGGATAGACATGTTCAGGAAACCAAAGACACTGGAGTAGGCGGTCCCTGTCAATGAAGTGCCCCGCCGACCCGGTCAGCTCCCCCATATCCCCTCCATCCCGTTTTGTCCAATGACGCGAATCCGAGTCACCTGCGTTCATTGCGACCAGTTGATGGAAGTCCGCGCCGAGGACGCCAATCGCGAGCTGCGCTGCGTGCGGTGCCGCAAAACATTTCGACTGCCTCCCTCAACTTCGGACAGCCAAAACACCGGCGAAGACATCCAGGGTGTGATCGCTGTTGCGTGCCGGGAATGCGGCGAAACCTTTGGGATCCGCAAAGCCATGCAGGGCAAACTGGTGGCCTGCCCAATCTGCAAGGCCATTCAGATTGCCGTCGCGGGCAAGGGTGCGGCAGCCCGGCCAGCCGCCGAAAAGACTGACAAAAAGAAACCAGAAAGATCTTCTGTTCGCAAGGACCCGCAGCCAACTCCGACAAAGTCCGTGTCCACGAAATCACCCAGACGCGACCGGTCGCTGGGCGAACTGCTGCCACCCAAATACACCGTACCGGCGGAAGTCGAGCAGCAAGTCGCTGTGGAGGATAACCCGGCCGCCGCGCGAGGCATCGAGTTGGGAATCGATACCGGACGCACTCGAATTCAGCGCGGCGGCGAGGCCATCGACGTTCGCTCACTGTCGCGAGAGGAAAAGAGCCGGCGCAAACGCATCCGGGTCGGCATTGTGTACGCGATCAGCATTTTGATACTCGTTGCGCTGTTGGTCGTTCTGATTCGGCAGGTCAGCCCCGGCGAATAAGCGCCCTTAACGAGTGCGAATGCCCTGCGTTGGATACCGGTGTCCCGGTTCAGACCGTTTCACGACCGCCGGGCGAGCTCAAAAAAAGGCAAACGCGCCGTAGCCGACCACCCGCCGCTTTGAACCTGCCGTATCTCCCGAGTTGCGCAAATCCAGTTGCACGCAACGCAGGGACTGTTCCCGGGCTACCTGAATGGCGCTGGCAATTGCGCGGTGCCCGCAAGCCCGTGTCTGGTCAAACGACTCGTCGTTCAGGTCAACGATCAGTTCCGCAGTTTTCCGATCCAGCGCGGCTGCGTGCTCATAGGCATGGTAGTGGCTTAAATCCGAACTGATCACAAACAGCGTCTCGTCACCGCCCCACAACAGCCGGATCAGGCTGGCCACGTCATCCGCCGGAGCCGATTGCACGAGGAAGGGTGCGATTTCAAAACTGTCCAGTATCAACTTCAAAAATGGCAACTGGACTTCGATCGCGTGGTCAAATTGATGGACCTGGTCATTGGCGAGCGCAAGTCCTTCAGCGATTGCCGCCTGCACGGATGCCGTATCGGTATTCACTGGCCCCAGGGGCGTCTCAAAACTGTCCGCGGTCGTCGTGAAGATCTGCGAGTCGTTACTGGCGTGGCAGGTGCCCAGAATGACTACCCGTTGGAACGTGCCATGGTGCGGCAGCAAGGTCGCAAAGGCAGACGCGGCGGTGGGCCCCGAGTATTCATAGCCGGCGTGCGGCGCAATCAGAATCTTCGGCTGGCACTGGACCGTCTCGGCAGCATCCAGCAGTTGCCGCACTTCGTTTTCCAATTGCAGCGGGTCCCGGGGATAGAACTTCCCCGCCACTGCCGCAGGTCGGATAATACTCAAACAACCTCTCCCAGGCACGGGCCACCATTCACATTTATTCTACCGCTCCGATCCATGTTTGACGATTCCACTTCAACAGACCGTAACGACGACGCAAGATTTACATGCCCCACGAAATACTGGCATCGACTGGAAGATGGCCGTGTGCAATGCGATCTGTGCCCGCGCTTTTGCAAGCTCAACGAAGGGCAAAGAGGGTTTTGTTTCGTCCGCGCATGCCAAAACGGTCAGATTGTGCTAACTACGTACGGTCGCTCCAGCGGTTATTGCATCGATCCGATCGAGAAAAAACCGCTCTATCACTTCCTTCCCGGAACACCGGTACTCTCGTTTGGCACCGCCGGCTGCAACCTGGGATGCAAGTTCTGTCAGAACTGGGATATCAGCAAATCAAGGGAAATCGACACGCTGGCCGACGAAGCACAACCGGAAACAATCGCCCGGGCCGCCGAGGCGCTGGGCTGCCGCAGCGTTGCCTTCACCTACAACGATCCTGTGATCTTTCACGAATACGCGATCGACGTGGCGGCGGCATGTCGGAAACGGTCAATCAGGACCGTGGCGGTAACCGCGGGTGAAGTCTGCCCGGAACCGCGGGCCGAGTTCTATCGGCACATGGATGCCGCCAACATCGACCTGAAGGCATTTAGCCACGAGTTCTACAAAAAAGTATGCGCGTCCAAGCTGGAACCTGTGCTGGATACCCTCGTTTATCTGAAACATCAGACCAAAGTCTGGTTCGAGATCACGACCTTGCTGATTCCAGGTCTTAACGATTCAAACGCGGAACTGGAAAAACTGGCATGCTGGGTGGTGGACCGGCTTGGCCCCGACGTGCCGTTGCATTTTTCCGCCTTTCATCCGGACTTCCGCATGCTCGACTATCCGTCAACTCCGCCGGCAACATTGCGCCGCGCGCGCGAGATCGCGATCAGCAACGGGGTCCGCTACGCGTATGTTGGCAACGTTCATGATCCAGCATGTGACAGTACCTGGTGTCATGAATGCGGGCATTTGCTGATCGGACGCGACTGGTATCGACTAACCAGCTGGAATCTCAACGGGGGTCAGCGTTGTCCCCAATGTCAAACGGAATTGCCAGGGAGGTTTGAGGCCACTCCGGGAGATTGGGGACCGCGACGGCAACCGGTCCGGCTGAGCGATTGGCAAGCTGCGTGTTGATCGGGCGAATCTGTCAGATGCCCCGCCGGTCGCCTGATTGCTCACTCTGCGGAGTGTCTTTCATTCCGGGGAATCCGCGGGCTCCTTGTCGGGCGCATCTTCCGAGGTGGAAGATCGCGCTTCGTATTCGTCGACCAGCACCGACGGGCATACTTCCTGTTCGTTGCACTGATGGCAAACGACTCGAATCAAATCCGATGCCCCCAGCTTCAATTCGTTCTTCTGGCACAGGTCGTACAGTTGCTTAAGGTGGACACACGTCATGGGTGGCCTCAATGGTCAGAAACGGTCTCAAAATGCATTGACTTATTATACGGAAATTTGGCAGACGCGAATCAGCATTGTCGTTGGCCGAGGGTATTTTGGGACCGGGTCAGCTGCTGGTTCCCTTCTGCACGAGTTGCGATCCGCTTGCCAGAGCTTCGGCAGGATTCGCTGCAAAGCCATCGGCCCCCAGTTGACTCCACAAATCGGTAACGTTCCGCAACGCGCTCCCGCCGACCAGGACCTTGCAGCGAGGTTTAACCTGACGAATTGATTCAATCGTCTCACGAACAGCAGACAACTGCGTGGAAATGGCCGCCGATAGCAGAACCAGGTTTGCCTCGAAGCTCACAGTGGCCAAGGCGATCTCCGCGGGGGGCAGATCGCTTCCCAGGCAAACCGCACGCCAACCGGCGATCTCAAAATAGTCCGAAACCATGCGTACGCCAATATCATGTGCGTTTCCGACCACGGCAGCCGCGACGACCGTCAACCCATTCGGTGATTCTCTCTCTGCCCGATGAGCGAGAACAGCCAGCAATCGTCGGGTCGTCGAGGTGACAACGTGCTCCTCGGCAATGCTGACTTCAGCGCGGTGCCACATCCTGCCGATTTCACCCTGCGCCGTCATGATGGCCTGATAGATCTGGTCAAGTGACAAGCCACGGTCACTTGCGGACAGCACCAGATCGATTGCCGCCCGGCTGTTTCCCTCCAGGGCCTCAGCCAGGTATTCCAGTGCCAGTTTGGATACAGCATTTGCGGCATCCAGCTCGGCCACCTCGGGTTCCTGCTCCTCAAATGACTTGACCGCTGCCTCAATGAAACGACCGGGCACCTGGCGATTCGCCTCCGGCAACTCCTCTTCGAGTACTTCGGCAAGACAAACCAGGCTGTCGCGCAACAGGCTGTCGGGCACTTGCCTGGCTCGAAATGCGGTTCTCGACCACCGTATCTGTGACTCAAAAAGTTCGATTGAACCTTCCGCAATTGCGGCCGACAATTCCTGGATCCGGTTGCCGAAATGCTCTTTCCAGTGCGCGAAGGCGGCATCGCCAAGTTGCAGCCGCGCATCCGGCGATTTTTCGAGCAGAAGGTTGGCGGCATATGCCGCATATGCCGACGCACTGACCGAAAGCAGTGTGGCTGCCATCGGGTCGCTGTTGCTGGTCATGGCATCACCGATGCAATTCTCATCGGACATAACTGACGGTGTCGATGCCGAGATGATAAGCACTACTGGTGATACAAAACAGGGCATCTCGGTGCCTGGCTTGGTCAGGAGGCCAACCCACAACCGAGCTCACAGGCGAGCGTATATTGGGTGGTTGAGTAGCCGGACTCGCAAGAGCTCGCAAGAGTTCGGGCGCGGTGATAGGGCCACCCCTTCGGGGTTGTGTTTTCGGGGCTGCGATATTCCTGGGGCGTTGCCCCAGGCTAATACAGGATCGGCCCGTTGGGCCTTGGACGTTCGGGATCGGCCCGTTAGGCCCGGACAGACTTGGTCAGGCAGATCGCCCGTTGGCATGTGACAGACATTTGGGCCTTGGGTCAGGCAGAATGTCCCGTTAGTTGCTGGATAGGCCCGAAGGGCCGTCGCTATGTCAGCCCAGGGCGCCGCCCTGGGTCACATTTTGGTCAGGCAGGATCGCCCGTTGGCATGTGACAGACATTTGGGCCTTGGGTCAGGCAGAATGTCCCGTTAGGTATTGGATAGGCCCGAGGGGCCGTCGCTATGTCAGCCCAGGGCGCCGCCCTGGGTCACATTTCGGGGTTGCTTCGGGGTTGCGTTTTAGGGCTTCGATATTCCCGGGGCGTTGCCCCAGGCTGACACAGGATCGGACAGACTTGGTCAGGCAGGATCGCCCGTTGGCATGTGACAGACATTTGGGCCCTTGGGTCAGGCAGAATGTCCCGTTAGGTGCTGGATAGGCCCGAAGGGCCGTCGCTATGTCAGCCCAGGGCGCCGCCCTGGGTCACATGAATCTCCGAAAACCATAGCCCCAAAGGGGCGCCCCTACCTGTCCTCCCTGTACGAGGTGTTCAGCGATTCCGGAAATGCTCCATGGTCGAGGCGATAAACGTCCAGAAGCGCCGACAATTGCGTGAGTTCGTCATGCACTCCGGCCTCGTAGGCAATGCGGATGGTATGTCACTGGCCCAACTCCTCATTTCCAGGTCAGTCTCTTGCAGTGTGGCGGGCACAATCTGGCCCAGCGTAATGGCCTGAGCTTGCAGCAATGCCAGACGGCGAATCGCCTTGAGATCCTCGATGGCCGCATTGACTCTGCCTTCACCGATCGAATTAAAGGACCCGGGAAGCTAGTCCGACAATCGTTCGATTGGTGAAAGGGAAAGTTTGCGAAACTCCACTTCGCTGCCTTCGGCCTGCAAGGCGATTTGTCCGCTGACGGCCGTACAGCCGGTGCCGTGATTGACCAAAACACCATTGACCCAGACCTTGACCTGGTCATCCACGCATTCGATCACCATCGTGTTCCACTCGCCCACCGGGTTCTCGGAATCGTCAGTCAGATTAATGATCCGCCGCGCCTTGCCTTCGGTGATGCCCCAGGTTTCCTGGGGACCGCGTCGCTCCACCATGTCGGGGACTGTGATATCCTCGACAATGCACCAGAAATCGCCGGCGTGCTGATGATTCATTTGCACCTCGATCGACTTGGGAAACATCTTGTACAGTGCCCGCGGTGTAGAAGCGTGTACCAGTACGC
>CAMYKF010000655.1 GCA_947258905.1 uncultured Pirellulaceae bacterium
ATTCACTGGGTCGATGGTTTATGGTCGATTCCCCTGCCCTCATTGGCTACCGCTGGCACGATTCATCCGCTGGCCACAACTGTATTTCGTTCGTCGGACGGTACAGGAGTGGCAGGCTGGAAAGTGATTTATCAGATCGTGGGCGGCGTAGAGGCCGAGTTCCATCCTTCGGGCGCGCAGACTGCGGAGGTGGAAACCAATTCCCGAGGCATCGCTCCGGTCCAAATTCGACAGCCTGCCGGTCAGGCCGTCGCCGGTCCGACTCAGGTTCGCGTGGAGATCGTTCGCCCCTCGATTCAAGGTCAGCGTGAAGTGGCACTGGAAAGCGGAATTACAACGGTCAACTGGAGCTCCCCGGCCCTGACCATTCGCGCCATCGGCCCGCGTTCGGCTGGCGTCAGCCAGCCCTTTAATTACCGCATCGAAGTCACCAACCCGGGTGATCAGGCGGCGCGCGGGGTCATTGTCAGTACCGACGATATCGGAGATGCCGTGGAGTACATCTCCAGCACTCCCAAGCCCTCCCAATACGGCAATCGGCTGGAGTGGAGTCTGGGTGACGTACAGCCCGGAGCGGCTCCGCAAATCATTGATATCCAATTGCGATCCAGCCAGCGTGGAACGAAACAACTGTGCTTTGAGGTGGCCAGTCAATCCGACCAGCTCAGCACCGAAGCGTGCGTGGAAACGGAAATCGCGGTGCCGTGCTTCGGATTGCAAATCAACGGTCCCACCAACGCCCGGGTTGGCGAGGATGTGACATACGACTTTGACATCACCAATCAGTGCGAGCGTCCGCTGGAAAACGTTGTCGTGCGGCTGCAATACGATCCGGGACTGGAAGCCGAAGGCGTACCGAATCCGGTGGAACTGACACCCATCGATCGCATCCTGCCCGGCGAAACAGTCAACTTGCCGGCACTCGTGTTCCGGGCACTGCAGCCTGGCACACAGTGTTTCAATCTGGAAATCCGCTCCAATGCCGGAGACAACGCACGTGCCAGACGTTGCGTGGACGTGGAAAACGTCACGCAGTCGCGTGTGCGAGTCGATATGGAGGCCCAGCGCACGGTGCCGGTCGGCGAACCCGTTCTGGTGCGGATGAGAATCACCAATGTGGGCAACACTCCGCTGGATAACGTGACCGTGCTGAATTCCTTCTCGCGTTCATTGACTCCGGCCCAGCGCAGCGCCATTCCGCAACGCTGGATCGGTGATGATCTGGCCTTCGAATTGGGACGACTTGAGGTCAACCAGGAACGCACCATCGAAGTCCTTTACAACACCAACCGCGCCGACGGAGATGCGTTCAGCCGGGCCACCGTGACCACGCCGCTGGGAGCAAGCGACCAGACAGGTGTCTCGATTCGCATTGAACCACCGGGCGGCGCCGTAGTTCAGCCTCCGCCAGGTGCCGAAGCGCCGGTGGGTATCCCGGGCGATCCCGTGGGAGGGGGACTGCGCGTAAGCGTCACTGCGCTCGACCGGGCGGTAGCCGTCAACAATAACGCTGTTTTTCAGGTATCGATTCAAAACGATCGCCCGATCAGCGACCAGAACATCATTATCAATCTGCTGGTGCCGCCGGGGACACGCTTGCAAGCCCCCGATCTTTCCCAGACGGGCTTGCGCATCGCCGAACAATCGCCGGACGGCAGCCAGGTGCGTTTCGAACCGCGTGTCGAAATGCGGGCCGGCGAAACACTGACATTCAACATCGCCTTGCAGGCCCTGCAGGCGGGTCAGGCGACGCTGGCTGTACAAGCCACCAGCGCCCGGTCGCCGAATACGGTGCAGTCATCGGATTCGGTGCGAGTCAATCCATAACTCAAATCGGAAAGGAAGCGAAGGTGAGGAATCGAGTCCATGGTTTGTGTCTATTGTTGGTTCTGAGTTCCTGTTTTGTTTTAGCTTGCCTCGCCTACGTGGAACTGTTTCGAGGCATGCGGCACCGAATTCAGGACCCCGGCCAGGCGGAGTTCTGGCAGGTGCGTCAAATGGCATTGCAGTGGCGCAGTCCCGAGTCCGAAGCCCGGGCGGCATTCGCCTCGGGGGATTTTGTGGCCTGCCAGCTGCCGGATGATGTTACG
>CAMYKF010000656.1 GCA_947258905.1 uncultured Pirellulaceae bacterium
GGCGGACAATTCACGCTGCGTAGAAATACCGATTACAGGTGGAGCAATATTGATCCAACACCGGTGGTGTTTACCAGTGTCTACGATACGCAGTTCGGAGGCGAATGGCGACAACCACTGGGACGAGGCTTCGGAACCGCGGTGAACCGAATTGCAGGTCCGAATGCCACGCCAGGCAATTACAACGGCGTGCTGATTGGCAGAATCCGCGGCGATGTGGCATTGGCAGATTTCGAGGCCGCAGTTCGCGACCTGGTACGTGACGTCGAATTCAACTATTGGGCATTGTACTTTGCCTACCGCGATCTCGATGTCCAATTGCGGGCTCGTGAATCCGTCCGACTGGTCTGGGAAAACCGCAAACGACGCGTCGATGCCGGACTTAGCCGACCCGATGATGAGGCGCAAGCGCGCCAGCAATTTTACACGTTTCAACAGAGAGTCATTAACGCACTCAGCGGGAATACTTCGGGACAAACCGGACTGCTGGGAAGGGAACGCCAATTGCGACGCTTGTTGGGATTGCTCGACAACGACGGGCGCGTCATTTGTCCGGTCACCGAACCCACCATCGCACCGATCCGGTTTGACTGGGAATTCTCGCAGTTGCAGGCATTGGAAAATCGTGTGGAACTGCGACGGCAAAAGTGGATTGTGCGACAGCGCGAGCTGGAATTGTATGCAGCACGCAAACTGAATCGTTGGCAATTTGATTTTGTGGGCAACTATACGCCCAAGGGTTCTGGCGATACTTTTTTGCAAAGCAACAGCGCAACGGAGAGCCTGTTGCGAGGCGACATCACCGATTGGGCGGTAGGTTTCGAACTAGCCGGACCCGTGGGAAACCGGCAAGGTCATCTCGCCACTCGCAATGCAGAACTGCAGCTGGTACGCGAAAAGACCTTGCTGCGTGAACAGCAAAGGCAGTTGCTGCTGGATCTGAACGCTGCATACGCTGAAGTCGACCGATCGTTCCTGGCCATCAAGAACAACTTCAACAATCGCGAGGCCGTGCTAGCTGAACTGGAACCCAAGCGCAAACGTGTCGAAGCTGGCGATGAGGACGTGTTCTTCTTGCTGGACGCCCAGCAACGGGCTGCCATCATCGAATCGGCGTTTCACCGCGCGGTCGTCGAGTACAACCTGGCCCTGCAGAATTACGTGTACACATCCGGCGGTTTGCTGGAGTATTTCAACATCGGGCTGATCGAGGGCGACTGGATGCCTGCGGCCGAAATGCAGGCACAGGACAAGGCATCGCGGTTCCGTTACGGACCGGTTCGTCCGGATCGCATGGACGTCGCCCCGATCTCTCGCGGACCCATCGATCAGGACACCGACACGATGCTGCGTTCCCAAGTCGAATCGGGAATCGACGAAATGGCCCCATCCATCCCTCCAACCACCGTTGACGACGGGCAATAGTCGGGCTGGAGCCTGTAGCCGAAGTGGCAACACTTCGGAAATCGCTGGTGTCGCGTCCGCCAATTGCGGCTAGGGTTCTTCCTGACCGTCGCCGTTCGGTTTGATCGCTTCGGCTGGGGCCAGATCGGCAGCTTCGTAGGCACGCACCTGTATTGCGTCGTTGCGGTACAGGTAATACTCGATTTGCTTGTAGCGATGGTTCCACATCATGTCCTTGATGCGGCCGATAAACGGATCCGCCTGGCCCATGCGTGATTTGATCTCGACGTGGTCGCCGACGTCAAAGCCCTCGTATTCCACTTCGTACCAGATGGTGGAGCGCACGCGAAAACGCACGTCACCGTAGCTGACCAGCAAGAACTCGTCGTCCAGATCCTCGCGACGAAACACCCGGTTGCCAGGCACCAGTTGCCGCACGATCCCGATGTCAAAGGGATGAATCCACGCTTCGCCGTTTTCTGGCCACCAGCGAAAAACTCCGTAGACCGGCGGTCGCTTGAGAGGTGGCAACTCGAACGCGTCGGACATAAACAAATGCAGCAATAGGAATGAGTTAGCGAAGAAGAGGCTCGTTGCGGGAGGCTTTGCAACGAAAAGTTTAGTCTAGCATGAACGAACGCCTCGGGAAATTACGGCCGCCTGGCCGATTGCTTGACTTAAGAC
>CAMYKF010000657.1 GCA_947258905.1 uncultured Pirellulaceae bacterium
AACCTTTTACAAACCCTGTCGGGTACCGCTACCCAGACCCGCCGATATGTGGATCTGGTGGCCGGTACGAAATCACGCGTATTGGATACCCGCAAAACCATCCCCGGACTGCGTCTGGCGCAAAAATACGCCGTACTCTGCGGCGGCGGCCACAACCATCGCATCGGTTTATTCGACGGTATCCTGATCAAAGAGAATCATCTGCGCAGCGAAACCACCATAGAGCAGCTCATTCATAACGCCAAACGGCGGTCCCGAGACGATTTTCTGATCGAAATCGAGGTCGAAAACCTCGCTGAACTTCGGGCCGCTCTGGACGCCGGCGCACCACGTATTCTGCTCGACAATTTTTCCGTGGAGCGCCTTGAACAGGCCGTGGCGCTCACTGCTGGAAGAGCCTTGCTGGAAGCCTCCGGCGGCATAGACGACAACACGCTAAGGGCCATTGCGGAAACCGGTGTCGATTTCATTTCGATCGGAGCGATCACCAAGAATGTCGTTGCCACGGATTTTTCACTGCTCGTGGAGTAACGAGTTCCTGATTCGTCCCCCTAGCCCGCGTATGCCGGGGTGACGCGGATTCCAAAAAAGCGCGTGTTCTGGATGCGAACTACTGGTAAGCTGAAATAAATATCTCCAGATCTTTTGCCGTCAACTCGCCGACGTGCCTTGCCACGTACTCACCTTCCGGTGATACGAAAAACGTTGAAGGCAAACCTATCAAGGGTTCGAAAGGCTCGAGGGGCTGTTCGCCAATACGCACAATCGGATAGCTGATACGTCGCTTGATTATGAAGTTTCGGACACTGCGTATTTTCGCAGTCTCGTAGTTGACTCCAATGACGGTTGCCCGGTCACTGTACCTCTCCGAGAACCAGATCAACTCGGGAATTTCCCGGAGGCAGGGCGTGCACCAGGTGGCCCAGAAATTGATTATGACCCAGCGCCCCCGGAAGCTCGAAAGCCTGACCGGCCGGCCATCCAAATCCGGCAGCGTGAAATCGACCGCTTGCGGCGTTACCGGCTGTTGCGCGCGGACCGGTTGATTCAACGGCACCATGGCCAGGGCGAAAAGCAGGCACCACGAGAGATACATCGTCTTAACCTGCATAGTGCACCAGGGTCCCGTTGTTCAATCGCTCCATCACTCATTCCATCCAGATCAATGACGCCATCCGTCCGCAGGGATTGCTGCGCCGATGAGAAAAAAAGCGCCACGGTGCGGAGTACGTGCAAAGCGACGCATCATAGCTGCAGGCAGCCCCTTCAAGTTTCAGCTCGGCCGCCGTCAGCGCATACAGATCCGCGAACCACCTGCCGCTCACGGAGGGTTTGAAGCAGTTCGCCGAAGCCTGGATCGCCGATTGGATTGTGGTTTTCACATCATTTCCGATTTCGAAGGCGCCCGGCCCGATTGCCGGGCCCAGCCAAGCCACAGCCTGTCCATCGCCATTAAACAATTTTACGGCCTTTCGAACCAGCCCATGCGCCAGCCCGCGCCAACCGATATGAAACAGGCCGACGCGGGATCCCGCAGAGTCACATAGGAATAACGGCAGACAGTCCGCGGTCAAAATCGCGCATAAGGTCCCTGGGACTGTGGTATAGCTGCCATCGGCGTCCTTGCCGGGGTCATATCGATCGGCACAGACGATCTTGTCGCCGTGAACCTGTGTCAGCCAGACCGGTTCGCCGGGCAGGTGAAAATACTCGCCCGCGAGTCTCCGGTTCCGCTTGACCGCGGTGTCGTCGTCTCCGACGTGCTCACCAAGATTGAAGGAACGGAATGGACCGACGCTGACACCGTTGCCTCGCGTAGTGGTAATCGCGCGAACATTGGACGGCGCCGCCCAGTTTGCGGTGATCACGTCAATCTCCACGGGTTCGTTCACTGTCGGTCGCGAGCGCTTGGCACAAGGCCATCATATCGGACGGCGGTGGCACCACCCAAGCCATAGTTGCACCGGTGCCGGGATGAATCAAACGCAATTTCCAGGCGTGCAGCGCCTGCCGATTGAATCGCTGTAACATTTCCCGTAGATTGGCCAGAGAATCAGGAGGAAACCGGCCGCGTCCGCCATACACG
>CAMYKF010000658.1 GCA_947258905.1 uncultured Pirellulaceae bacterium
GGCCAGGAATTACGGACCACTTCCGTATCCAGATTCGGCATGGCCGATTCCAGGCTCTTGGCCAACAACATGCAACCGGCAAAGTGCTCGTGGGCTCCATATCCGTGACTGGGCTTTCCAGCAATGAACAGGATCTTTTTCACGTCGTCAGATTCCTGAGCGGCCGCGGGCAGGCATTGAACAAATACAGCTCCTGACATGGCAGCCAGGGCGATGACAAGGCGGAACATGGTCACTGGTTACGGTTTCGAGGACGAGTTCGGTTGCGATTCAGACACACTTCGCAGGATAACGTCAAAGGAAGGGCGAGTCGATCCGTCGGCATAGATCACGCCGCGTGAATGCTGCAGGATTTCGGATGATCCAGATAAAGCGTCGACGTTCGACGCCTGCGGCCGGCAGTGCAGGCCAACAATGCCATGCTGGTCAAGCGGCCGCACCTCGCCGTGTTCGCTGATGCCATTGGAATTGGCGTCCTGCCAGATGGCCAGGTGTTGCAGTTCCCTGCCAGTCAGGAGATTGTCGCCGTTGTGATCCAGTGCCCGCATGGCCTGATAACCATCTTCCCAGAAGCACCAGAAAGTTACGTTGCCGAACATTTGCAGTGCGGAATCAATCTGGCCCTGCCCCTTTTGATCAAAGACCAGCCAGCCGGCAGTCGGCCTGATCCACGTCCACGTTTTGCCCGAGTCCGTGCCATCGGCATCGAAAGCGACGGTCGCCCCTGGATCAAAAACCGCGGGATAAGTGGTTTGTTCGCCGAGCGGAATCGCAATCGGGGTGATCGGTCGTGGCTTGCGACGGATGGTTTCGATTTTGCGATTCAGATCGGCAATTTCTTCCGCGTCGCTTTCCGGGTCCAGTTTCAGCTTCAGGTATCCGGCGGCTTCGACCGTCACACTGCGGTAACCAAGACCGAAACGGTTCATTTCATTCTCTTTCTCCCAGGCCGCCGCCACGACTTGGCGATAAGCATCGATGGCTTCCATCGTGTCGTCCCGCTGATCGAGACACCAGGCGAGGGAGAGCCGTGCCACCAGATTGTCGGGCTGCAGATCGAGCGCACGCTGAAAATGCCCGGCAGCCTGATCGAGATGGGCCTGCCGCTCATTGTCGGCATTCTCGACCGGCTTGCTGCGGCGGCCCCAGAACGGCAAATTGGCCGGGGCAAAGCCGAAGAAGGGGGTCACATCGGCAAATTCGTCGCGTGCATTCTTGCGAATCTTCAATTCGGGTTCCGCCTGAACCCACGCCATGGCGTGGACCCGGCCAAGATTCATTTGAAATGTGACATTCTCCGGATCATCGGCGGCAAGCCGTTCCAGATTGTCCAGCAGTGTCTCTACCGGGACCTGCTCCAGTTCCGGTCGCTCGTATGAGGCCTGACTGGTCAGGCACACCGCAACCGAAGTCGACCAAACGACAACAAACAGAAATGCAAAATGAAGTCTTTTCATAATGACTCGATATTGATCGCGTGACAAAGGCGTGATGGCCTGTATGTCATTGAGGTGTTTGAACTATACTGGGTCACTTTGACAACGTGCCAGCGTCAGTGTAACAAATCGGTCCGACCACCGACCGTCATTCCCCGGGATTAATACTGGTGTCCTCGATCAAACGAATTCTTGTCACCGGCGGTGCCGGCTTTTTGGGCTCGCATTTGTGCGAACGTCTCGTCAGTGACGGCCATGACGTCATTTGCGTCGATAACTTCTTCACCAGCCAGAAATCGAACGTGATTCATATGCTGGGCAAGCCGAATTTTGAGCTGATTCGCCACGACATCGTTCATCCGCTTTTTCTGGAAGTGGATGAAATCTACAACCTCGCTTGTCCCGCGGCTCCCGGTCATTACCAATACAACCCGATCAAGACGATGAAGACGTCGGTGGCGGGAGCCATTAATTTGCTGGGAATGGCCAAGCGTTGTCACGCGAGGATCTTTCAGGCCTCGACCAGCGAGGTGTACGGTGACCCCGAAGTCCATCCTCAACCCGAATCGTATCGCGGGTGTGTTAACCCGATTGGCGTTCGCGCCTGTTACGACGAGGGCAAGCGGGCGGCCGAGACCCTGTTTATGGACTATCACCGCGTGCACAAGGTTCCTGTGCGCATTTGTCGCATCTTTAACACCTACGGCCCGCGTATGCACCCCTTTGACGGGCGCGTCGTCTCGAACTTCATCCGTCAGGCACTGGAAGGCACCGATATTACGATCTTTGGTGATGGCTCGCAGACCCGCTCGTTTTGTTACCGCGATGACCTGGTCGAAGGCTTCATTCGGCTGATGAACGCCGACGACGAAGTCACCGGACCCATCAACCTGGGCAACCCTGGCGAATACACGATCAAGCAACTGGCCGAACTGATTGTTGAAATTACGGGTAGCAAGTCGCAGATGATTCAAAAGCCGTTGCCTGCGGATGATCCGACGCGACGCCAGCCCGACATCACCCTGGCCAAAAAATATCTGAGCTGGGAACCGACTGTGCCTCTGCGGGAAGGTCTGGAAAAGACCATTGCATGGTTCAAGACCATCGATCCCGAGCAGTATCGACCACCCACGCCGAATTTCTGAGCCGGCAGCGCAGGTTTCTTGCTTTGCAAGTCCGCAACAGAGCGGGCAACCGATGGGTGTCCGGGCGTGAAATCCGAAGTGCAAAGTGCAAAGTGCAAAATGCAAATTGTGTCGGCAATCCGACTTGCGACCTTTGACCTTTGACCTTTGACCGCGCCTTCACTCCGCTACGCTTTTTCGGTGAAGAACGCAATGACGGCATCGGCGTGCACGTTCTCCACCAGCAAGACAATACGGTCACCGCGCTGCAACTGGTCGGTCGCTGTGGGAATCCGCACGAATTCCTTGCGAAACAGCGCAACCAGCAGGCAATGGGCTGGCAACTTGTAGTCGGCCAGAGTAGACCGGGTGCACAGCGAGTCGGCGGCCACATCCAGCTCGATCAATTCGATATCGCCACCAGGCAATGTTTGCCGGCGAACGATGTTCCCTTTTTGCAGAAATGACATAATCTGGCGAGCCATAACTTCGCGTTCGCTGACCGCCACATCAATTCCCAGCTTGCCCACAACCTGGGCATAATCGGGACGAGCGATCACGGCCATGATTTGCGGCGTGCCCAGATCACGAGCTTCCACGCCAGCGAGGATGTTGTTCTGGTCGTTACCGAGGCAGCCGATAAACGTTTCGGCGGTGCCGACGCGTTCTTCCTGCAGCACTTCGCGTCGCGAGGCATCCGCATGCACAACTTCGGTGTGATTCAGGTGCCTTGCGAGGAGCTGGCAGCGATCTTCGTCCGATTCCAGCAACATGATGCGGAACCGTTCGCGTTCCAGTGTGCGGGCCAGATGGAATCCGGTTTCACCGCCGCCGGCAATCACGACGGTACGGCGATGTTCCAGTGGCTGTCCAAACCTGGTTTTGATCGTCGCCACATCCTCCGGCCGGCTGAACACCAGAACGCGATCACCGACTTGCAAGTGATCGTCGGCAGCGGCGATCCACATACGTCCCTCGCGGCGAATCGTGCCGACGCGAACGCTGGATGGCAATTTCAGCTCTACCAGCTTTTTGTGGGTCAGCGGCCCGTCCTGGCGGATCACGATTTCGCGAGCTTCCAGACTGCCGCGGGCAAATTGCTCGATCACGATCGACCCCGGATCGCGCAAACTGTTGGCCAGTTCCAGGGCGGTCAGGTGTTCGAGGCTGAGCAATCGGTCAATGCGGAAATGTTCCTGGTAGTCAAACGTGCTGAGGTCGCGAAAGACGGGCGCGTACACGCGAGCAATAGCCCGATGTGCACCCATGGCCTTGGAGATACTGGCCGACACAATATTGACTTCATCAACTCCGGTCACGGCCAGACACATATCGGCCGTTGACATCCCGGCCTGAAACAACACGCTGGACTGGGAAGCCGAACCGGTGATGGCCCGCACGTCCAGTTCTGCATTGATGACTTTGATCCTGGACGCCTTTTTGTCCACGACGGTTACACTATGTCCTCTTTCGCACAGCATTTCCGCGATGGATGTGCCCACGGTTCCGGCACCGAGGATAACGATGTTCATTCTTGAGCGCTGCCTGGAAAGAGACTCCGTGGACTGCCGTGCCGGGGAACCGAGGTTATCAACCTTTCACTGGTGATCGTCAAGTGAATTGGGTTGCCGACGGGCACAAAAAAAGACCGCAGCGGGTGGGCTGCGGTCTGTGTTGCATTACCGACGACAGCGGACGGCTATTCGTTTTCGTCTGTCGCGCGACGCTGGAAGGCGAGGAAGTGGAATCCGGTGTCATCATTAACCACGAACGCGCCCTGGGGCGGAAAATAATGGGCAATGTCATCAAATGGTGGCAGCGGATTGTCCTCGACCACGCGTTGCAGCCCGCGCACGTACTTGTTGTCCTCGGCGCCGCGGGCCAGCAGGTCACGTGTATTTTCGGTGTCGACCATTTCGTAGTACAGCCGCAGCGTTTCGGCGGGCTTGGAGAAACTCACGACCGACGGCAAGTTGGTGCCCAGCAACGTCCGCATCTCATCCATCGTTTCGTCGTATTCCGGATCATCGCCCAACCAGTCGACGTCGCCCTTGTGAGTATCAATCAGGTGTTCCAGCAACTCGGGACTCTCAGTGACGATGAAATTGTTGTCGATGAAACAAAAACAGGGAATCGTGGGTCGCATTTCCAGGGTCACACCACCTTCATTTTGCTCTTGATTATCGATTTCCATTCCGCCCTTGCCTTCGCGTTGGGCTCGCCGTTCGCGCTGGCGGTCACGAGCCATTTCCTCGATGCCAGCTTCGGTACGCCAAATGGTAACCCCTTTGTATTCCTCCGTAATCAAGGGTTGTTCGTCCGCCTCTTCCGCAATCCGATCGAGAATTTTCTCGACCAATTCGATGGCCTGCTCCTCGTTTTCCATACCGATAGCCAGTGCATTGGACTGGCTGTTAAACAAGCGGGACTCGTTCACATATTGCAGGAATGTCACCCGGCCCTCGAGATTTTCGATGAAATCGGACTGGAAGTCGATGTCGAGTTCCTCATTGATATTTTCCTGAATGCCCTCCTGAAACGTGCCTTCGCTGGTGAAAGTGTCCACGATCTTTTCCAGCTCGGCCATCAGCTTGCGGAAATCCCAGTGACTGGTGTTGTAGGAAGCGACATCGGCCGGAACAAACGATTCCGGTTCGTAATAACCCGGTTTGAGCGCGATCATTTCGAAGATGCCGGCTCGCGGATTGGCCAGCAGCACGTGGGCGTGAAACACGCTCTCGTAATCCTTTTCGTTAAACAGTGCTGCACCGCCAATGCCGTTGAGACCATCGAGTCCCAGCACGGGCAAGGCGCCGAGAAACACCCGGGCTCCCAGATCGCCGGCGGTAATGCTGCGCGCCAGCATGATCGGATCGACAAAGAATGACAACGCCATCGGGAGGTCTTCGGTGCTTTTGCATTTGTTCATAATCGTGACGAACTTGCGATTGCCCGCCAGCGTACGATCATCATCGGGTGCGGTGCCCATCCAGCGGGCCATCATTTCCGTGAACACCTTTTCGTTGCTGCAGGCAAGGAAAGTTCCCTCATGCAGCACATAGTAGACCATCTCATCAGGATCGTTGCCCCGCACCACGTGATACTCGATGCCCTCGGCCGAACCGCTATCCAGTTCCCCGCCGTCATCGACAGCCAACTCGCGACCACGGTCAATCAGTCGCTGGGCCACGGGTGAATCCTTGTCGACATCCATGATCAGGGCGAGTGCCGGCGTCTTGCGTCGCGGTGTGATGACCGCGAAACAAATCTCGCCTTGCGGCAGTGACATGATTTCGTCCAGTCCGGTGTCCCCGACTGCCAACTGAATGTCTTCCCACGCTGTGCGGGCTTCGGCATACAGGTCGTTGACCAGTGGCGCGATTTGCTCGTCGGCCAGCATTCTGCCGAAATTTGATTCCTGCATATCAAGCATCAGTTCCCGGATGTCCTCGATCTGCACATATACGGATGTGCGCTCGGGCAACAAGTCAACCGCGCGGGGACGGGTCTGTGCCTGAGCCGATGCGGAAACAAAAACCGCCACGACGGCCAGCCAGACAGCCATCGCTTGTGGAAAAACTTTGCGAAGATTCATAGTTCAAGTCTTTGGTAACAAAGGTAAGTGAGGAATTTCGGCAGTGTGTGCGGATTCGCTCCACCCGCCGCTGCACTACACGCCACAAATTAAAACCCGCGAAAGGGACCGCAAGTTTCGATGAAATGTCGACTTTCACCGATTATGCGGGCCCGTCCGTTTAATTCGACAACCGGCCGGATTCCGTCCAAAACCCGGCAGACGCCGGGAAGGTTTCAATTGACGAACGTGACTCGCCTGTCGATGATACAAAGACACGAACATTCGCCAATATCGGCTGGATCGGCAACGCCCCGGTCGGCGGCCGAGTCACCCTTCGCTTTTACGACTGCCCGGGAAATTTGACTATGAAACGATGCGGAGTCCTGTTGGGCATATTGCTATGCATGGGCATGACCAGTCCACTGTTGGCACAGGACACGGGCCAGATTCCCGGCGGGGACACCGGCGGCTTTGACCAGCCGGTTCAGCAGGTGCCAACGACGCAAGACCCCTTTCAGGGAACTTTTCAGGATACGGAATTTGACGCCCAGAATGAACCGCCGGATTTCAGCGAGCTGTTTGATTTCGATATCGCTCCCGAGGTGCAGGAATTTGAAAACTTGCGAATTCAGCCCTTTGTAGGCCGATCGCTGGATCGTTACATCGAACAGGGTCTGGTGCATCCACGCAGTTTGTTTTCAGCTGATTCGGTGGGCAACAATCAGGCATTTGGTGGCGGCGGTGGAACTGGAAACAATCGATTCGGCGGCCAGAATCAGACCGGGGGGTTGCAGCCCGGGGCACAAAACGGCTTCGAGGTTCCGAGGCAATCCTTGCGAACTCGCGCACGGCCACAGTTCTTTGTCGCCAACAAGCCCACGCCTCGCCAGGTGTCAACGCGTTTTCAACAACGCCTCGCTCAAATGCAAATTGCCAACGGTCCCGATTCGGAACTGCGTGTTAATCTGGCCGGCAGCGTCGCGATTCTGTCAGGGACTGTCGCTTCGGCCGAGGAACGGGACCGCGTCGTGAGAATGGCTCGCCTGGAGCCGGGTATCTACCGCATTGAAAACCGCATCGACGTACGACAATAGCGGTTTTCAGCGAGTCAAACCGCGCGGCACCGCCCTGAATTGATTGACACTTTCCGAGCAAGTGGGGCATAATGCGGTGAAGCCCCTATCATTTGTACTTGTCGTTCGAAACGACGGTTGCCATGACAACACTCACCATTCCTGATTCCTTATCGAATCTCGTTGATTTCCTGAACGGCCTCGATACGCGAGTGCCGATTGACGAGCTTCGCCAGCACTTGTCCGGATTGCGCGTGACGCTGGATGATCTGGAACCCTTTATGCATTTTGGCGAAACCTGTTATCAGCGAAACCTGATTTGCCAAAGCCAGTGGTTTGAGTTGCTGTGTATCTGCTGGCGCAATGGTCAACAGAGTCTGATTCACAACCATGCCCGGTCGACGTGCGGGTTACGTATTATCTCAGGCGAGGCGGTGGAGACGCTGTTTCACCAGGATGCGGATGGTCGCGTGCGACCGGTCAGCGAAAGTCACTATGTCGAGGGCCAGGTTTGCTGTACCCAGGACTCTGATATCCACGAGGTCTGCAATGAGCAGCCCGGCGGGGAAGACCTGGTGACCCTGCACATCTACTCACCGCCCCTGCACGATATGTGCACTTTTGAACTGGCCGAGGATTGCGGCTAGTTTTTGCCGGCTGACTGTTCATGGAAACCATTCTGTCCGACCCGCTGTTATTGCTGTGGTTGGGGCTGCTGGGACTCGGCGTTGGTTTCCTGACCGGTATGTTTGGAATTGGCGGCGCGTTTATTACAACGCCGGCCATGATCATTCTGGTTGGTCTCGATGAGTCTCTGGCTGTCGGCTGCAGCATGGGATTCACGCTTGGCAATGGAATGCTGGGTTTACGTCAGCATCGGGGAGCGGGCAATCTGGAGCCGGCTGCCCTTTCGTCGATTGCCCTGGGTGCCTGTGTCGGTACCGGGCTGGGGTTCCTTTTTCATTATTCGCTGAAGGAAGCGGTCGGCGAACGCTTCGACGATTTGGTCAGCACGCTGTTCATCATTATCCTCATTCCCATCGGCCTGCTGGTCTGGTGGCAGAGTAGCAAATCGGCGGACGACAAAAGTCCGTCCGGTCATCACCTTTTGTCGCGGCTGCATGTGCCGCCAATGGTCAAGCTGCGACAGTCGGACCTGCCGCCATTGAGCCTGTCTTTGCTGACATTGATCGGACTGTCGATCGGGGTGTTAAAGGGGATGCTGGGAATTGGCGGCGGCATCATCCTGATTCCCATCCTGATTCTGGTTGTCGGCATGGCCCCGCATCGGGCCGTGGTGACTTGTTTGGGAATGGTGGTATTGAGTTCGTTGGTCGGTACGATCCTCTATGCCTCTCGCGGAGACATCGATTTCTTTCTCGTCGGTGCCATGCTGGTCGGCAGTTTCGCCGGCGTGGTGCTGGGCACGCGGCTGTGTCATGTCACGTCGGGGCGACGACTGAAGAGAATGCTGGCGGTGTTAATTCTTGCTTTTGTGGCATTCCTGCTGGTGCAAGTGATCAGCCAGACGTGATGTAGAACAACTCGGTCTGCGGACGCAATGGCCGGTTCATCCACAGCGGACGGCGCAGTCCATCCGGGCCCGGCGCAGGACGTGTCATGGCCAGCCAGCGGCGGTAGACTTCCATGGATTTGTTCGTGTCTACCTGGACGTCGCCGTGCCGGTCGTCATCGGCTGCGGCGGTGACAGTGACTTTCTGGTGCCAGCAGTGCATGCCGCTGATCGGGTCGGGCTGCACGGGAAACGTCAGGTTCTGATGCACACCGCCATCGCTCCAGAAAATGCGTGACGAGTCGGCGTCATCACTGGCATAGCCCTGAATCTCGCCGGTACGCCGCATGGACCACACACCCTTGTCATCGTGCGAAAGCTCTACCGGATTGCTGGCCCAGCGATTGGCAGCCGGGTCCTGAGCGCGACGCCAGCGTCCCAGATGATGTGAGCAGGCCACAACGCCCGGCTTGATCGCTTCGGTAACCCACACACGGTCGACAAAGTAGCCGATCTCGGTCGTCACGCGGACGAGTCCGCCGCTGACTACCCCCAGCCGCCGGGCATCAGACGTGTGAATCCACACCGGATTTTGATTGGAGATTTCGGCCAGCCACTTGGCGTTGCCACTGCGTGAGTGGATCAACGTCGGCAGTCGATATGTGGGCAACAGCGTAAACTCGTTCTTGTCCAGGTTAATGTTTTCCGGATGCACTTGCGATTTGATGTAGCCAGGAATCTGGTATTCGGGCCAGCCCCAGTCGATCAGGGTGCTGGAATAAAACTCCTGCCGTTTGCTCGGTGTGGCAAATCCGCGACGCGGCTGTCCATCGACCATCACCCCGATGATGTCGCCTTCTTTTGTGATTGCGCCGGTATCGGAATCGGTAACACTGCCGTCCAGTTCGTCATCGGGGATGACCTGCATATGTTTTTCATAGGACTTCTTTTCGACTTCGAACGCACCGTAGCGGCGCATGTATTCCAACGGCGTGAGCCCGTGTTCGGCGGCCGCGGTCGCGAGCCCCGGAGTCTTTTCAAAAATGTACTGGTAGTATTCGTCGATCGTGATTTTCTGGCCGTCGCGATAGGGCGAAATAAAGTGTTCGCGAATCCCCAGGTCCTGGTCAAATTTGTCCAGGCTGGGGTACTCGCCGCTGGCCTGTTCG
>CAMYKF010000659.1 GCA_947258905.1 uncultured Pirellulaceae bacterium
TGTATGTTCACGGCCATTTATTGTTCGCGTATCCTGTTCAATGTCGCCGAGCGTCGCCGCTGGATCACCGAGCTGAAGATGAACCAGATTGTCGGCAGCACACTTCTCGATTTCATCGGCATGCGAAGAGTGGCAGCCGTTATTTCCGTCGTGGTTATTTTGGTCGGGCTGACAGCCTTCTTCATTCGTGGCAAAGGAATGCTGGATACCGATCTCGCAGGCGGGTCGACTGCCCGAATCGAGTTTGTCAGTGTGAAGACCGTCGACGAGATCACGGAATCGCTGAGACAGGCGGATTATAAATATATGGGTGATCCAATTCGGTATTCGGTTACGCAGATGAAAGACAACGATAAGGCTTTCAAGATCGACGCCAGTCTGCCAGTCATGGATGCGGAGGAAGCGCCCGGCGGCGATCCGGTTCCCAAGCTGGATGAAATCATCGCCGATGTTTTCAGGGGCCAGCTGGTGATGCTGAATCTTGATTACGACCCCGCTCAGATCAAATTGCTGCGTCCCGACGGGACACCTTTGGAAACACCCGGAATCATGCCGGAAGTAGAGGAAAACCAGCCTGTCGGTGGTGGACCGAATATGGAACACGCGATCTCGGCCATGCCGCAAGAAGAACCCGCTGCGAACCAGGACACGACCGCCGGAACAAGCGATTCCGCGGCCGACCCGCAGGAAACGGAACAGCCGGAACTGGGCGCTCCCACGGCCCAACAATTGGAATCCGGGGCAGAGGGCCAGCAACAACCAGCGACCGCCGGACGCCGCGAACGATTCGTGGCCGAAGTGGACCTGACGTTCGCCCATCCAATCACGGGCGAATCCGTGATCGGTTACCTGCAATCGGCCGCTGACGAACTGGGTGACGTGCCCTTCGACGAGGATGACGTTGAACTCAAGGCTCCCGGCGTTGAGTCGATTCGGGATCGCGCTACTAAATGGAACGTAAAAATGGGTGTTTACGGCGAATCCGATGCCTTCCGCGTGTTCGAAAGAGTGCAAGAAACGATGGCTCAGGAACCCTATTTCGCGAGCAGCAGCGGTGTTGGCGGCCAGGTCGCCGGACAGACGCAGCAGAAGGCTCTGTTCGCCATGGTCGCCAGTTTGATCGGCATTATTGGCTACATCTGGATTCGATTCCAGAACGTAGCCTTCGGTCTCGCGGCCATTGTCGCGCTGGTGCACGATGTTCTGGTAGTGCTGGGAGCGATTGCGGCTAGTTACTGGCTGGCCAACATATTTGGATTCCTGTTAATTGAGGACTTCCGCATTAGTTTGTCCGTGGTGGCTGCCTTGCTGACGATCATTGGCTACTCGCTGAATGATACGATCGTGGTGTTTGACCGCATCCGTGAAGTGCGGGGCAAGCGTACGGACATCACGGCCGAAATGATCAATCGCAGCATTTCGCAAACACTTTCACGGACGATTCTCACATCCATTACGACGTTGATCGTAGTTGTGATTTTGTACGTGCTGGGTGGCGAGTCGATTCATGCTTTTGCCTACGCACTGGTGATCGGCGTGATGGTGGGGACTTACAGCTCCATCTTCGTGGCGTCGCCCACGCTGTTGTGGTTAATGAATCGCGGAGTGGCACCGCCCACCGTGAATCCGGAAAAGGCCCCCGCAAGCCAGGGGTCGGTGTAACCATCGGCCGGGAGCCACCTGCGATGGCTCTTTAAGCCGTGGAAAGCGAATGAGACAAATTACAGGCCGCAGGATAGAACCCTGCGGCCTTTGCTTTTGGCTCGTGGGCCGTGCTATCTGCACGTCACGCATAATCGGGCGCAATCGTCACGTTTTAACAAAAATCATCCTGTGAAGATTTTTGTACTGCGCTGTCTTGCCGATAACAGGAAAGCCGCCGTTGAAGTTACGCGACAGTCGCTCCGGGCACGGTCCAATGAAAGAATTTGTCCGCCTCGTTGCGGGAATTATCTTGCTGCTGCTGGCCATTTTCCTGTCCCTCAATCTGGACGGAGAGCCAGCTGCCACGACAGAGAACGAAGCAGGGCAACCACAATCAGCAGACTCCGATCCGCAGTGGCAGGCC
>CAMYKF010000660.1 GCA_947258905.1 uncultured Pirellulaceae bacterium
TAAAAGCAGGAATCGGTGTCGCATCATGCAGGCTCGTCGTGAATCCATTCACCAACTTGCAGGGCTGACCGGTTTTGGGCCAGTTGCAGTTGGTGTCCCCAGCGCTGATGGGGAAAGAATCGTCTTCCCCGGCACAAAACCGCCGTTAAATTCAACAAAGGCGACAACATGCGTACATTTGCCCGTCCGGTTGTATCGATCAGCAAAGCCACGTTGAAGGGGCAATCTGGTCAAGTCCTTGCCTCCTTTCGGTTTGTCACGTTTGCCAGCACTCAAACCCCGGACTGAACATGCGTATCAAGTTGCCTGTTGCCCGTACTGACGACTTGCCTGCATCGTGGCAGACCATCAAGACGATTGACTTGCACACCGGCGGCGAACCCTTACGGGTGATTGTTGGCGGTCTGGAAATGCCACAGGCCGAAAGCGTACTGGAATCCAGGCGAATGATCCGGCAGCAGCATGACCAGGTGCGACGTGTGCTGATGTTCGAGCCCCGTGGCCACGCCGATATGTACGGCTGCGTCGTGGTTGAACCGAATGATCCTCAAGCAGACTTTGGCATCGTGTTTATGCACAACGAAGGTTACAGCACGATGTGCGGCCACGCCATCATCGCCATTTCCACGCTGGTGTTTCAGATGAAATGGAAGACTCCGGTCGAGGGCGACAATGAACTGCTGATCGATGCCCCCTGCGGTCGCATCAAGTCACTGACCCGCATCAATAACGGCCATATCACCGGCGTCCGATTTTATTGCGTGCCCTCGTTTGTCGTGGGACTGGATCGACAGGTCAATGTGCCTGGATTGGGAACAGTTACCTACGACCTCGCCTACGGCGGAGCGTTCTATGCCTATGTGGAAATGAACCGGCACGATTTCGGATTTGAATTGTCGCCGGCAAGTTTCCGCGAGTTGATTCGTTGTGGTATGGATATCAAACGGGCTGTGGCGGGTGGTGACAAGGAGATTGCCCACCCTTTCGAGCCGGAACTGAGCTTCCTGTACGGCACGATCTTCATTGGCGATCCGGCCAGCAAGGAGAATGACAGTCGCAATGTGTGTGTGTTTGCCGACGGCGAAGTCGACCGTTGCCCAACCGGGTCGGGTGTCTCCGGACGCATGGCGATTCATCATGCCAGAGGCGAACTGCGACCCGGAAAAACGATGCAAATTGAAAGTATCATCGATTCGGTCTTTACCGGTTCGGTAGTGGAGGTGACCCGGTATGGTCCCTGGCAAGCGGTGATCCCCGAAGTTGCCGGCACGGCGCATCTGACCGGGATGCACACGTTCATCGTCGATCCTGATGACCCGTTACGAGACGGTTTCATCCTGCGCTAGCCGCATCCCAATCGCAATCGGATGTCGGCCCATCGATCACGATCACGATCACGATCACGACTGCGATTACGACGAGGACGAAGACTGGCACGAGGAGGAGTAAAAACAAGTCTTGCGCATGCCGGGAGACCCCTGGTGCCCTGCGTCTAATCCAGTTGTCCGCCGTACTCGTTGGTTGGATCGCGATACATCGTATGCAAATGGTCCAGCGGATTGCCGCCGAGATCCTGACAGGCATATTCGATGATCAGTGACGGTCCCTGCGCTTCGATCTGCTTCATGCGTCGTTCGGCTTGCGCCGGCGGCAAGTCATTAACCCAGCGACCAATTAGCTGCAACACCGCGGCTTTCTGCTCGACCGTAAACGACTCGCAGGGGATTCCTTTCGGCGTCGGCACCTGATCGTCGCGTCCCGGGCCCGTCAGGATGCGACCACGTTCGGGTCGCAGGATTGCCCGACGACGCTGGTCGTCTGTCAGGCTGCCGGCCAATGCATAGGCCCCGTCAATTTCGTCGCCAATAGGCCGGATGCGATTGTCGGCAATGTTGAATGCTTCGGGCTGCGTACCAATAAAACTGGGGGACATCGTCATGTCCTCGCCTGTCACGGAAACATTCACGCCGACGTGGTGGCCATCCAGTTGAAAACCCCAAGGCTCAGTGGCCGAAGGCTCGCCAAAAATGACGATCGAAAATTCCTCGGTGCCGAATCCCTGACGCGCCCGGCCACCCCGCAACAACTGGTCATCGGCCAGCATGATGTTGCACATCTTGCGATAGCCCTGCTCACTAAACAAGGAAGCCATCAATTCACAGGCCAGCTTGACTTGCGAATCATTCATTAACCCCAATCGCAAGCCGTCGGCGTCCGGACGAGCCGGCAAATTGGTCCACTCCCGGCGCTCTTCCGTGTCCAGAGGCTGCAACAACTGTTCGCGTTGCGAATCGTCGAGCGACTCGATCAATGCTGCGGCGGCGGCAGCTATTGCCTCGGGCGTATGTTCCGGAGATTTCGGCTGATACGAACCAATGTATTGGCTGGCATCGGAAACGAAATGCTCACGTTCAATTTGGCAAACCGCGACATTCGTCGACAAGACCATCCAGACACAACAAACAGTACTGCAAAGCAGGATTCTCATGACATTCCCCGGCTCATGTTTGTTTACTGAGTGCGACACCAGTCTGTCATCTTAGCAGATTTGTCGGCCGATGCAGCGTGTCAACGGATCCAGTCATGCTCGGCCTGGGCTTCTTCGAGATTGTCGAAGTACTCGAAATCACCGGTGGTCGAGATCAGAAATACTTGCTTGTCGCCAAAGATCTCCACGTCGCCCATGCGGCCGCCGAGAAAGCGGATACGGCAGGCAACGGCGTCACCGTCGGGACTCCAATGCAGGTCGCCCGGTGCGTGGGCATGCAAACGCTCGTCCTGCTCGTGCAGCGTGATGGAGATTTTTTCTTCACTTTCGGGATCGATGAAGTGCAACTTGTCGACGGTTGCGATGGCGATCCATGTACCACCGGCATTCCACACGAAATCATTGATGTAGTCCGACGTAACCAGCTGTTTTTGCGTGTCACCGATCGTGACGACTACCGCTGCCGGCTGTGCTTTCCCCCTGGGGGCCTCAGTCATCTGTTGGTACGCGAGGTCGCCACGCGAATTGGTTCGAGGCAAACGACAGCCAAATTCCTCGTCGGTCAGCTGTTCGACCTGGCCGCCCTCGATCGACATCCGGTGAATCTGGTGCATGCCGCTCCGCGTGGAGCAAAACACTATTCGCTGGCTGTCCGGTAACCAATCGGGGGCGTAGTCGATGGCCCGGTTGTCGGTCAATTGGCGGACACCGGTCCCGTCGGCGTTGGCCAACATGATCTCTAAATCGTTATTGTCGCGAGTGGCCCAGACCACAAAGTTTTCATCGGGCGAAAGCAGGGCTTTCACGCGTTGACCATCAATGTCCAGTTCCACTGGTGTTCGAGTGATTTCCGAACTCTGCGCGTTCGTTTCGCTGACATGCTCGCCGCACCAACAGACTGCCATTACCACCAGTAACCATCTGCGCACCGTACACCTCCAATCGTCCGGTTTTGGAACAAGGGACGACAACATTGTAGGGCGCGGGTGATGGGCAAGGGTAACAGACTGGTAATGGGCGGCAGCGGTGTTGTCAGCAGGTAGCGAACCTGCCGGTTGAACGCCAATTTCCGTGTTGGATCGTGGCGGTTCAATCGCGATCCACGAACCGTGCAACATCCCTGAAGAGGGCGGAATTGTAT
>CAMYKF010000661.1 GCA_947258905.1 uncultured Pirellulaceae bacterium
ATCGCGTCGTTGCGCGCCGAAAAAATCCAGCTGGAAAACGAGTACTACTCACTCAAGTCACAATATGAAGCGGACATGCGGCGCTGTGGCCAGCCGTTGCCCGGTGATTTTTTCCCGCAACAGTTTTCCTCGGGAACGCCGGACGGGGGCGCGATCATTTCTTCGGTCGATGACTCCTGGGACGGTACCGGCAACAGCGGAACGTCGAGGGGCGTGTTGCCCAGTCCAACTGCCATGTCGTCCCATATCAAATCATTGGAGGTGCACCAACTGCCGACGGTTGGCAATGAGACGGCGCGGCTGCTGGTGCGTCCTCTGGACAATGATGGTGCCATCATTCCGGTTGAGGGCGATTTGAAAATCAGACTGTACGACCCTCAGACCCGCAGCACCATTCAGGAATACGAGTTTGACCGCACACGAGTTGCCAAATGGGTCAGCGACCAGCCTGGACAGCAGCCAGGATTGCATATTGGGTTGCCGGCGTCGGGGCCGACAAACGCCGATCGACTAATTTGCGACTTGCAATACCGTACCGCCGACAACCGGATTCTCAAGCAAAAAACCGAGTTGACGTTTGTAGAAACGCCGACAACCAGCCGCCGGCCGGAGGGTAACGCGCCGCCTACGCCGCGTCGACAATCAGCGCCGCCTCTGGAACCCGAATCGGTTGATGGGATTGAAATTCAAATAGGAGACGAGATCAATTTCGATTCGCCGGGAGTCGATTCCAGCGCGGCCATTCCCCGCCGTCCGACGTGGGGTCCGGATCGTTAATCGTTGCTCTACCGCCAGCGTCCCCGGCGTTCCCAGGGCGATCGGTAATGCGCCGAATGCGGCACTTGATGCGGTTGCTGTGCTTGATCGGCGGGCTGGGGCCCTCGAGCCGCGGTCACGGGCGAAACTTGACTGAACGAAACACCGAGCCAGCCGTCGGAGGCCAGCAGTTCGCTGATGCCCAGTCCC
The DNA here is from genome assembly GCA_947258905.1 of uncultured Pirellulaceae bacterium. Taxonomy (GTDB): domain Bacteria; phylum Planctomycetota; class Planctomycetia; order Pirellulales; family Pirellulaceae; genus CAJQPP01. The sequence continues at coordinate 967 of CAMYKF010000661.1, forward strand.
TGAATGGCCGGTTGTGTGGCGACGTCGGGCGGCAACAACGGGAAATTGAATTGCGGCTTGAACAAGGCGCTAAAGGCCGTGCGAATAGTCAGCTGGTCGCGCAAATTCAGGCGGTGACCCTGCAAGGTGATTCCGTGCTCGTCGTCGATGGTCATAAAGACGCGATCGGGGCTGACCTGGGGCGTGTAGGCGGCGGTCACAATCAGATTTCGCCAGCGATTCTGTCGTTCGATCTGCAGTTTCCGCAGCCGCAGTGAAATCAGGATGCGGCCCTTGTCAAAGTCCAGTCGCACCGGTTCGCGGCTGGCAAATTCCAAAGTGACGTTTTCGTGTTCGCCGGGTTGCAGTTGCAGGTCCGTACGGCCCAGCATGGTATTGAGGTGTTGCATGAACTCGGGCGCAGTGAATGTGCGACCTCCAATTTCCATGCGGCTGATGAGGTTGTTGATTGCCGAGCGATGCATTTGCACGCTGAACAGGCTGCCGGGCTGCGGCTGTGGTCGCGGGGTGTTGGCGCCCAGTTGGTCCAGCGAAGCCAGACGGTAACGTACAATTGCCGAGTGGTCGGTAGTGGCCAGAGACACGGGTGTTGGTTCCAGTTCCATGGAATTGAGCGGTCCCAGCAGGTTGGTTTGCAGCCATTGTTCGGCCTGTGCGACTCGTTGCTGGATTTCGCTGTCGACACGGGTACGAACCTCGTTGCGCAGTCTTTGTTCGACAATGATTTTGGCCTGCGGGCTTTGCGCCTGCTGCTGTTGCTCGGCGACACGCCGCGCAACCCACCCGACGACGGGGACATTGTCCAGTCGTGACTGGACACCGGTCAGCCGGTTCATGGCAGATGCCTGTACGCTGGCCGGACGGTATTGCACGCCTTCCTCACCGATGGCGATGCTCTTGGAAGCGTTGACCAGAGCGTTGCCAATATTGCTGAACACAAACCCTGAAGCACGTGCCTGCGTGTTGGAAATGACGCGGCCGTTGGACAGCAATCGAAAACTCAGGTGGTCCGCATCGGGAATCAGTTGGACCTGAAGCTGATTGGTAACGCGGCTTTCGCCGAACACAGCGGCACCAAGAATCCGGTCGCGTACCGGTTGATTAATGGTTTGATTGCGGGGCACCATGCGATTGATCATGTCCTGCGTCACTTCGATTCGGACATTGGCGTTACGATAATGATCGGTGATGATGTCGGCGAGTTTCTGGACCTCCTCATGGCGGCTCCAGAAGTAATTCTGGAAATGGCTGTTAAAGCGGGCTTCCGATCCGGACGTCGGCTGTGCTTCAAACCTCTCCATGTCCTTGAGGAACTGAACGAGGTCGAGCCTTGCCAGCGCGGCGGATCGCAGCAGATGGCCCAGATCATTGCCGATGGTTTCCTGGGCATACTGGACCTGTTCCGCCGTCAGGGAGCGTGACGTAACCCGCTCCATGATTTTGCGGGCGATGGCTTGCCGGCGGGCAGCGCTGGATCGCGGATTGGCAAACACCTCGCGGGCTTCGTCCAGCATCAGGTATTCGGTCCACCGCGGGTCTATGGTTTGCCAGCCGATTTCATTACACCGCCGCACGATTTGATCGGCGATGACCCCGGGACTGGTTTCATCTGTTTCAGCGATGTTTTGCATGGCCACTTGATGCACCTGATGGCAAATGGCCGCGCGTCGCTTCATCTTGTAGGCGATTCGCGTCAGATACACTGCCGATTCCATCTGGGACGGTTCGGAGATCGCCAGTTGGCTACCGTGTTGTGCCAACTGGTCAGCAAGCTGATGACAATGCGCCAGCAACGGCCCGCCATCCGGATGTGACAGGGGCAGCCGGTTGAGATGTTGATACGTCGACAAGGCGGCGTCTGCCCACAGCTGGGTAAAGTGGTATTGGGCAAGGTGCTCAAGCTCTCCCATCAGGCTGTCGGGCAATGGCCAGATTGCAACTTCCTGTGGCGGCAATTCGGACGACTCCGGTTTTGCCGGAACCGGGGGCGATGGCTGATTGGCTTGCGCGTGCTGGTCCGTGATGGTCAGCGTCTTGGCGGGATCTGTCAGGTCGTCACGCTTGGGCTGGCTGTCGGTTGACGGGGCGCTCGGCTCCTCTATGTTTGATGACGGTTGCGGCTCGGGAAGCGTTTGCGGATCGGGCATTACTTCGGCCGGCTTCGATTCGGGCGTTTGCGATTCGGGGGTTCCTGATTTCTGTTCGCTCGACTCCACTTGTTGTGGAATCTCCAGCGGTGCGGCCAGCTCGCTGACGGCTTTTTCGGTAAAGGGACCCGTATCAGCCGCAACGTTTTCCTCAACAAGAATCAACTCGGGTGCCGCCTGTCCCGGTGCTTGCTCCGCTGCTTCCTCGCTGGTCTCCGGGTCACCAGGTTGGTCGGCAGTATTGTCCAGCAGCGAGCGCAACCACTGGCCGTCGTCGGTTTCCGAGATCTGATCAGCGTCGCTGGCGTAATTGACTTCCGTTTGTTGCAGCAACTTGCCCGCCTCAGCCGTCACAAGTTTACCCGGGTCCAGGTCCTGCAGCTGATCCCACAGTGATACCGGTGGCTGGCTTTTGACAACAATCGGGCGGGCTCGCTCATCGTGACCGGGACTGGCCATGGGCAGTGCGATCGATGATTCGATTTCTGTTTCGCGAGTAACCAGTTCAAACTTGATTTCATCAAACTCAGTCTCGTCGATTGACGGCGGCTCGGCCTTCGCGGATTCCTGAGCCGGCATCTCCAGCTCAGGCATTTCGTTTGTGTTCTCTGTCGGTTCCGAGTATCCGGCCGGCTGGAATTTGGGTTCGACGCGCGACGGTGACAACGTGGCGGGCTCGGGAACTTTCAGCGATGGAAAATCGAGCACCGGTTGTTGCAACCGGGCGGTGCGCGGTGCGGTTGGCTGGACAGTCTCGGCAACCTCTTGGCGGGATTCCTGAGGCATCGTGCCGGCAATCGGTAACGGACCCATGATGGAATCTTCGCTGGAATTCCGCTCAACCGGAGTCAGTTGGCTGAACAGGATAGTGGCCAGACAAAAAACTGCCGCGAAGGTCAAGAACGATGCGGCAAGGGCAATCAGGATGGCAAATGGGAGCTTCATTGTCCGCTCAAGCGCTGGGCAGGTCGATGAAAAGGTGGGTACAGATACTCTTTTCATCGGGTTTGGAGCGGCGGCAAATCAAATGGGAACGTGCCGTCATGGGGGCAACCGCAGCGTTTTTCCCGGGTGCAGGCGTCCAGATGAAAGCAGTTGATCGCAGTCCGTAGAAACTGGAGAGCTTTTAACGGTCAGCCAATTCAGGTTCCTCACCCAAACGGATGGCGTCCGGACGCCATACACAGATTTGGGCCGGCGAGTATTGACGCATCCTCCACCCTGCGGGCCGGGGCAACAGGGCCGGGTCCAGTCGTTCGTCGGACTCCACAACGAACAGGCTTTGTGGCGGGCTGGCGTTCAGCAAATCGATCAACATGGTCAACAGTTCCTGTCGCCTTTCGACATACAGGTCGTAGGGCGGACTGCAAAAGACGGCCCAGGGTTTCGCAGGCAGGATGTCGCCGTTGGCAAGGAATTGTCGCGACCAGAAAAAGGTGTCGGATGCAACGATGGTGGTACGATGCTCAACGCCCAGGGTCGCTACGTTGTTGCGAATGATTTTGGCTGTCGGGAAGTGGCGTTCGATCATCGTGACATGAGCCGCACCACGGCTCAGCGCTTCCAGTCCGATGGCACCGGATCCGGCGAACAGATCACAAACATGTTTGCCCTTCAGCCATCCGCCGACGAGATTGAAAACGGCTTCGCGGATATTGTCCTTCATGGGCCGCGTGCGTTTTTCGCCGGACCATGCCAGCTGGCGACCGCGAAATTCGCCGCCAATAATTCTCAGCTTGCCCGGCTGCGCGGATGGCTGGCTGGATTTCCAGTACTGCAGGTCGGTCCCGCGTTTTTGTCGTGACATGATGGAAAGACGGCGTCGTGCGGGCCCCCTGATGAGCGAAACCCTGGTCCGGTATAATCCCGATTGTGGTTTAATCCAGTCGCGTCGCCGTTAAGCCGGGCCCGTATACTTTGTGTGGTTGGTCACATCCGGCACCTGGATGTTAACCCTGGCCCCGGCTGCGTTTAATGGCAATAGTGGCAATGGGATTTCGCCAAATTCACAGTGAAGTTGTCCTGAGGTTAACATGGCTCGTGCAAAAAGCCAAATTGCCTGTACCGTCACAATCCTGGCTTTGACTCTGACCAGCTGGTTGGGTATTAACGGCATTGCCGTTGCGCAAACGGCAACCCGCGAGTAGTTCGAAGCGTCGCTGACAGAATGGAAAGCCACCTATTCCGAACTGCTGCGCATCTACATGGAGTTCGAAATCAGCGAGGAGTCCGAATCCGAGGAATTGAAAAACCAGTATCGGGCCCTCAAGCTAAAGGGCGACGAGCAAGCGGCCCGCACCATTGACCTGGCCGCGGAAGTCTACGAGGCCAGTCCCAATGGTGATCCGGTCATTCGCGAACTGCTGACGGGGTTGCCATTGCGGTACTACGCTGGCGCCAATTACGTTAAGTCCGCACGAGTCGGACGCGCGTTATTGAAGCACGATCCGGGGAATTCGGAAGTCATGTTCAATACGCTGAAGTCCGCCTTTGTCGCCAACGACTTCGTCTATTCCCGTGAGTTGTTTGAGGAATGGAAACGTCAGCACGGTGCATACCCTGAAAACCTCGAGTCATTTCGGGAGTTCCTCGATCCGCTGGAAGCCAAATGGAACGAGGAACAGCGAATTCGCGAACAGGAAGCCGCCGATGGCAATCTGCCGCGGGTCGAGTTTGAGACCAATCATGGCAGGATTGTGGTTGAATTGTTCGAAGATCAGGCGCCGGTTGTGGTGAACAATCTGATTCACCTGATTGAGAATGGCGACTTCTACAAAAACATGACGTTTTTCGAGGTGCTACCCCACCAGTATGCCCGCACCGGTGCTGGGCCAGATGGCGTCGGGAGCCTGCGTATTGGCACGGTCAACGCCGAAAACCGCAGCAAGGCACGAAACCATTTCCGCGGGTCGTTCAGCCTGCAAGTCGATGAGCAGGATGGTGCGGTCCTGACGCAATGTATTTTCATGCGCATTCCGATGCCGCAAGTTGATGGCATTAATCTTGTTGCGGGGCGAGTGGTAGAGGGCATGGATGTCGTCGACCGGCTGGCGAATACTCACAATCTGGACGACCAGATGATGCCGCAACCGGTGGCCGAAGCCCAACCGGATCGCCTGATTGATGCGAGAGTTGTGCGCAAGCGTGACAAGGAATACAACTTCATTCCATACTGATTTCCGTTGAGGAGATAATTCTGATGAAACGAACTCAATTACCCGTTTGGTGTTTGATCACCATGCTGATGGTGTGGCTGGCGGGGCCTGCCACGGCCCAGGACGAAAAATCCGAAACACCGGCTCCCGAATCCACGCAGGAAACGACGCAGGATCCTGCCAGTCAGCAGGAAACCGAATCGGGCGAAACCGCCGCGACGGAACAGGAAGGTGAAGGCGAGGAAGCAGCCGAGGAAACCTTCGATTCCCTGATGGCCGGCTACAACGAAATGAATACGCAGATGAATGGCATCCGCGATCAGTTTGAAGCGGCCGAGGATGCCGCCGAGCGCCAGCGCTTGAGTAGCGAATACCGTCTGTTGGTCGACCGCGCCAATGAACTGATTGGAAAAATCAAGACGGTCGCGCTCGCCAAAATGGAAGCGGGCGAGGCAGACCAGAAGATTCGCGAAACCCTCGTAGGCATCCTCATCAACGATGCGACATTTGACCGTGATGACGAGGCGTTCGAACTCGGGCACAAGCTGATCGAGATGGGGCTGGAAACGGAATACCTCGAAAAAGCTGCTCAGGCTTCCCGCCTGCGTCCTTCGGGGCGCGAAGTGATCCGCGAACTCTCACTGCGCAGTGCCGAAAAGGCCGCGGACGACCTGCCACGCGTCAAGCTCACCACCAGCAAGGGCGACATTGTCATCGAGTTGTATGAGAACGAGGCGCCTCAGACAGTCGGCAACTTTATCAATCTGGTGGAAAGCGGATACTACAATGGACTGAAATTCCATCGTGTGCTGGACGGGTTTATGGCGCAGGCCGGTTGCCCCAAGGGCGATGGCACGGGCGGCCCGGGCTACAACATTTTCTGCGAGTGCTACAAGTCCGGTTACCGCCGCCACTTCACCGGTTCGGTAGCCATGGCCAAGGCCGTTCCTCGTGATACAGGCGGTTCCCAGTTTTACATCGCGTTTCGACGCACCGATCATCTCGATGGCAAGCACACGGTGTTTGGACGCGTCATCGAAGGCATGGATGTGGTCGACAGCATCCAGCGGATCGATCCGCAGGCTCCCGACAGTATCGAGGCCGATGTGATTGAAAGTGCGGAGGTCCTGCGCAAACGCGATCACGAATATGTGCCGACCAAGGTTGGCGAATAGGCAACAGCGAACCATTTCGGGCGGCGGTCAATTGGCTGTCGCCCTTTTTTGTTGGACGGACCCATTTCCCTGCAGACACGGGCTGGTCAGATTCCATGAAAAAGGCGGAACGTGCTGAACTGGTCCAGCAACGCCTGGCCGAACTGTACCCGGATCCGCCAATCCCGCTGGATCATGTCGATCCCTATACCCTGTTGATTGCCGTGTTGTTGAGTGCCCAGTGCACCGACAAGCGCGTCAATCAGGTGACGCCCGAACTGTTCCGTCTGGCCAGTGACCCGCAGACGATGGCTGAACTGCCCGTGGAAACCATACGCGAGATCATCAAACCGTGCGGATTGTCGCCGCAAAAGAGCAAGGCCATTTCGGAGTTGTCTGCGATTCTGGTCAAGCAACACGACGGCCAGGTGCCGCAAACATTTGAGGAACTGGAAGCCCTGCCAGGTGTAGGTCACAAGACCGCCAGCGTCGTGATGGCCCAGGCATTCGGCATTCCGGCCTTTCCCGTCGACACGCATATCCACCGGTTGGCCCAGCGCTGGGGACTGACGTCCGGCAAGAATGTCAAGCAAACGGAACAGGATTTGAAAAAGCTGTTTCCCGAGTCGTCATGGAACCCGCTGCACCTGCGCATCATTTACTACGGCCGCGAACACTGCACCGCCCGCGGCTGCGACGGCACGGTTTGCGAAATTTGCCGCGCTTGCTACCCCAAACGGCGCTCGGCCACGAAGACCAGGAAGGCGTAACAAAAAATCTCATCCGCCCTTCGGGAGGTTCGGGCGACAACGAGCAGTGGGGAGCATGATTGACGCTTGCGACCCCCACGGAGCAGCGAAATAGAATCGGCTGCATCAACCAGAAACTCTCCTGGATGCGCAGATCCGTAATATCCAAAAACCTGCTTTTTTTCTTTTTTCAAAAATGGACGATAACAACAGGGTGGACCGAAGCGGGAATTGACCGTTTGCTGATTCCGATTTTCCATCAATAGCGGACATACCCCATTCTTTGTACCAGTGTGGGGACAATTATGGTTGTAGTCGGTTCTCCATCGATCAATCATCCATTGGGCGTCCGTGACGCTTAAAAACACAGGGGCGTTCTGCCAACTTGGCTCGCCGGTGAACGAATCATCAAGAATGCCGCTGTTGGCGCGACGCACCGCGCACCAACCAACAACCCGTCAAATCAGTCTGATTTATGACCGGCATCAACAACCGACCTTTAAACCGAAAGATCTACACGTTGGCTGCGACTGGGAAATCGGTGTATCCCTGGCTGCCCGTGGGACTATACCATGTCGACATATCGGCATCGGGATTCAGCTCGATTCCGTTTGCAAAGCGCTCAACGAGGTCTGGATTGCTGATGAACGGACGTCCAAACGCAATCAGGTCAGCGTCACCCTCGGCGATTCTTTGCTGAGCTGAATCGTATGTGTAACCGCAGTTTCCCATCAACGGGCCGTGAAATACTTTCCGAAAATCAGCCAATGTCATCGGCTCGCCTAATTCATGGAAGCCGAAGGCAAGGCCATCCATCACGTGCAGATAAGCAAGGCCAAATTCTTCAAGCTGTTCTGCCACAAAAGTAAATTGTTGGCGATAATCCGCAGAACCCATGTCGTTGAAATTACCGTTAGGTGACAGGCGAACGCCGATTCGATTGACGGGCCAAACCTCAGCTATGGCGTTGACCACCATACCCAACATTCGGTAGCGGTTTTCAATGCTTCCACCAAATTCATCCGTGCGGTGGTTAGTCCTGGACTGCAGAAATGAATCCAGCAAATAGCCGTTTGCCGAGTGGACCTCGATGCCATCGAAACCCGCTTGTTTGCCGGATTCGGCCGCCTTCCTGTATTCGGCAACAATATCGGAAATCTCATTCGCTTGCAGAGCGCGAGGAGTTTCGTGCGGTTGCTTTCCATTAGCCGTATGAACTCCATCCCCTTCTATTTTAATCGCTGATGCAGCGACCGGCTGCTGGCCGTTTAGAAAGCTGCTATGTGACGCACGACCGCAATGCAAAAGCTGAAGAAAGATTCTCCCACCAGCCGAATGAACTGCGTCCACGACTTGTTTCCATCCTTCAATCATTGAATCGGTATATATTCCGGGGGATTCATTCCAGCCATTAGCGCGCCCGGAAATAGTAGTTGCTTCGGTGATAATCAATCCTGCTGCTGAGCGTTGGGCATAATATTCTGCCATGATTGAGTTAGGGACTCGCTCCTTTCCGGCACGTGCCCGAGTCATTGGAGCCATAACAATGCGATTTGGAATTTCGAGATCACGCATGGGAAAAGGTTGAAAAAGACTGGCGGCGGCATCATTCATGAAATGGAATTCCTCGTACTGGACGACTCAGGTAGAACGGGGTACTTTCCCAAATTCAGGCCTTTT
>CAMYKF010000662.1 GCA_947258905.1 uncultured Pirellulaceae bacterium
TGCATCAACGATTTCCCGCGCGGGCGATCCGTAGCGAACCTTCCAGGAACAGCGAATGCCCGGATTCTGCGGCTTGATACGCCGTTGCATGTCATTTTCAATGGCCCCGGCTTCGTCGACGCTGCCGCCCAGCAGTTCAGGAAACAGAACGTGCAGGTAAATGATCTCCGCATCCCCGGTTTCGGCCAGCAACGTGGCGTACCAGTTGGCCGAGTTGCCGTACTCCGAAAAATCCGTCGGACACAATATGCGTGCGAAGTTCATAAAACTGCAGTTTGCGTTTGGTGATACGCCTGGCCGACGTTGGCTCAGGCGCCGGCAACCGCTCTCACAATGTCAAAGCTGGAAACAAAACCGACAAGTCGCTCGTCATCATCAATGACCGGTAAATGGTGGATCGAGCTTTCCACCATGGCCTTGCAGGCTTTCTGCAGCGATAGCCCGGAATTGATCAGCGTGACGTTGTGCGTCATCACTTCATTAACCAGTCGGCCCGCGGCTGTTTCCACATTCTGGTCGAACCACGCCATCGAGAGCCGATCCGTGTCCAGGAGCTGGGTCAGAGCCCCGTCTTCTTCCAGAAACATCTCGGTAAGATCCGTTCGCGACAGGATTCCGATGCATTGATCGGAGGTGTTGACCACCGGAACGGTCGTCAATTCGTGATCCTGCATGATCTTGATGGCGTCCTGAATCGAATCGCCTGCCATCACAGCCATCACATGCGTCGACATGATGTCGCCGACTTTAATCGTGGCAAGAGTTTCACCTGTGGTCATCATGGCCCTCCGATTGATCAATGTTTACCAATGGCATAATACCAGTGGCATACCGTGAACGACTTTGCAATTGCAATGCCAAAGGGCCTGCAACGAGGTTTTTTTGCTCCGTTTTCGGTACCAGGTGAGCGAAATAGCGCGACAGCCGTGAAGCTGACGCACAGTTCAGGGCTGCATATATTTTTTTGCGGGCGACAGTTTCTGGCATTCCACTTGCACCGTTCGGGTGCACGATTGGCCGGATTGCCGGAAATGATCCGCCAATTTTTTTTATGGAGCACGGGCAGATTCTGCGAAATCGTGACACATCCCGAACCACACGACCACCAGCGGCTGCAGGCCATTCTCGACAGCGCCGTCGACGCCATCATTACGATTGACGAAAACGGGCGAATCGAGAGTGCCAACCCCGCGACCGAAAGGCTGTTTGGTTACCCGGTGGCGGCGTTGACGGGGCAGAACATCCGGCTGCTCATGCCGCAGCCCGCCGCGGGCGTGCGTGAGCAGGAACTGAATGACGATTCAACAACCCAATCAACCAGTATTGCGGCAATCATTGGGCCCGGCCGCGAGGTGGCTGCCCGGCGTCAGGATGGCTCGACCTTTCCGGCCCACCTGGCAGTTAGTGAATTTGAAATTGAAGGAAAAAGGTTCTTCACCGGAATGGTACGCGATATATCCACGTTGACCGAACGGCAGGCGCGGCTGCAGGCCATCATGGACACGGCCGTGGATGCGATTGTGACCATTGATCGAACGGGCATCATCGAATCGGTTAATCCGGCGACCCAATCGATGTTTGGGTATGCGGCCGCCGAACTGGTGGGCAAAAATGTGAAAGTGCTGATGCCACCGCCGTGGCGGAACGAACACGACCAGTACATTGCGAATTATCTGGCCACCGGTGTGCACAAAATTATCGGCATCGGCCGGGAAGTCCGGGCCCTTCGCAAGGATGGAACCGTGTTTCCAATTCACCTCGCCGTCAGCGAATTTCAGGTCGCCGACCAGACATTCTTTACCGGCATGATTCGCGACCTCAGCGAACAAAAACGGATTGAACATCAGGAAATCTCACTGGGCCGCATCATCGAGGACTCGCTCAATGAAGTCTACATCTTTGCGGCCGATACGCTGCGCTTCCTGCAGGTTAATCGCGGGGCGCGACTGAATCTTGGCTACACGATGAATGAACTGTACGAGCTGACCCCGATCGACATCAAACCAGACTATTTGCCCGGGCAGTTTCGGGAACTCGTCAAGCCATTAACCGACGGGGA
>CAMYKF010000663.1 GCA_947258905.1 uncultured Pirellulaceae bacterium
GCCCGGGACCGCATCAAGTAGGCCCGTGTCAGGAAATTTCCCTCGTGTCCATAATCAGGGAATCCATCGCCTGACTGGCACCTCTCAACACTCCCTGGGGCAATCCACTGGACCGTCACTCGAATCCCGGCTCGCATCGGTCGCTGGCTGATCTCAACCTGCTGCTCGTCGCGGGCTTTTGGGGCGTCAACATGCCGGTCATGAAGTTTGCGCTGGGCCGCATGGATGAGTTCCTGTTCAACGCCTCGCGGCTGACGATGTCGGCGATCGTGCTGGGTTTGATTGTGCGGTGGCAAAACGCGCGAGTGATCGATTACAGCGTGGATGCAAAACCAAGGGGCAAGCAATATCTGAACATCTTGCTGTTCGCCCTGATGACCGGGTTCGCCTATCAGGTTCTGTTCCTTGTCGGCATCGACAGGACTTCGGCCGGCAATACCGCGCTGATCATGTCGGCCATTCCCATCTGGACCGCGCTGTTGGCACTGGTTTTGTTGCATGAGCGGATTTCCCGCGGTGCCTGGGGCGGGCTGTTGATTGCGGTGGCCGGAACGTTGCTGGTGACGTTTGCCAATCCGCCAGCCAATGGCCAGAGCGGATCGCTGGTCGGCAATTTGCTCGTGTCCGCTTCGGCGTTCTGCTGGGCACTGGCGTCGGTAATCAGTCGACCGATGATGAAGAACATCTCACCGATCGCGCTGGCTTTCTGGAGTGTTGCCCTGAGCGTACCGCTGCATTTCGTCGTAGCGAGGCACGCGTTGCCCCAAATACGCGACGTCGTGGCTGATCCGTGGCTGGTCGCCGCGATCATTTATTCCGGTACGTTTTCCACTGGCCTGGCGTACGCCATGTGGAATTTCGGAATCAAAGAACTTGGCGCCGCTCACGCGGCCGGCTTTCAAAACCTCGTGCCCGTGGTGGCTCTCATCGCCAGCTGGTTGTTGATTGGCGAAGTGCCCCTGCCGGTGCAACTGGTCGGCGGCGCGCTGATCATTGGCGGCTTGATCGTGATGCGTCGACGTAGAGATGCCTGAACTCCGGGGTACGCAACGGCAAATAAAAAAGGGAGGGCTCGCTTCCGTTGGCGCTCGCTTTCCAGTTTGAGGCATGGCGCTGAAGCGCGTCAAATGTGGAAGCCGAAAAGTTTGAAAAAAAACACAGGGCAGTACAACTGCCCTGTGTCGAGGTTCGGATTAACCAGGGGATTAGAAATCGAGATGTAATCCGAAACCGTTTTTGCCGTTCAACGTCAAACCGCGGTGACTGATCGCCAGTCCGTTTCCGTAGGGACCTCGCACACGGCAGGCAAAGTCACTGTAGCGGTCATATCGTTTGCGGGGTGCGCGGTAATAGTCGGCGTCACGATAATCCCGGCCGCCTCGATGGCCGTAGTTACGCCGGGGCGGTCGTGGGCGAGTTACCGGCGCATATACCGCGGGGCGTACAACCGGCTCGATCACGGGCTGTTCGATCACCGGCTCCAGGTACAAAGCATCCTTCATGCACTGCATCAGTTCGCTGAGTACGATCAGCTGGCTATCAAGATTGCAATCGCCAATTGGCGGATCAATACCTTTGGCCGCGCGGAATCTTGCTTCTTCGACCAGGGCCGGCAGTTTGCAGACAAGCCGATCAAGCTGTCGAATCTCCCTGCTCCAGTCACATGGCGTTCCGTGTTTGGCCATGACACGCAAGTGAATGGCCTTGCCCTTGATCTGGCCGCTGGTGGCCATGATCTCGCCGAACACGCGGCTGCGAACATAGCTGCGTACAAACGTACGATCCATATCGAGCATCGTGTGGTACATGGCGTCCGCCCTGGCTTCCAAAATGTTGTAATCGTGGTTGGCCGAAGCGGTCGCCGTAAGTGCTCCCAGCATGATTGCCAAAGCAATCGCACCCGGGATGGTCTGGTAAAATGAAGATGGTCGTCTCATGTTCGGCTCCTTTCGTTTGAACCTGTGTCGCAAACGGATGACGTGCATCCGCATCACCTTGCGGCGACATCAGTTCTGCAAAAGCAAGTGGTATGCCGAAAAATTAAAAAAGGC
>CAMYKF010000664.1 GCA_947258905.1 uncultured Pirellulaceae bacterium
TTCAATGATATGAGAGTGGCCCTCCCCGCCATCCCGTCAGGTCGGGATTGGCGACCCTCCCGGCGGGAGGGTCACGAGAATTTGCCACTAAATTCCCCGCAGAGCCCCCGTTGGGAGGGTCGGACGCGAAGCGGCCGGGGAGGGTCAACGTTCGTCGATTGTCCGTCAACAAAACGGAAGTAATGCCCACCCCGAGCCTGCGGCTCGACCCTCCCAGAGGGAGGGTGGTTTAAACCGGGTCGACTTTTGTCTTTATGGAACACCAATTGTCGTTTGCTGCACTAGCGCATTCGCCTCATTTCAATTCGATCGTTTTTGGGAACTACTGAAACTGGATTCGGTCGAAACGAGACGCCAGCGCGTGCAAACGTCCGGTAGGCGGGTATCTTCCGCTTACGATTGGCTTGCGCGGTGAACCGTTGCGCCATTGCCAGCCGAGGCAAGCGACTTGGCCAGTCCCTCGTCGATACTGCGGAGATGCAGGTCCCGTTGCGGGAAGGAAATCGTGATGTGAGCTTTTTCAAAGGCCCGGTTGATTTTGGTGTGCAGGTCATCAATGGTCGGCATGCGGCTGTCGATGTCCTTGAGAAAGCAACGCAAAGCGAGGTTCAGGGAACTGTTGCCAAATTCCTGAAAAATGACGCTGGGAGGCGGCTCTTCGACAATTTTCGGGTTCTCCGCGGCAATTTCCAGCAGGATTTCCTTGGCCTTTTCCACTTCCGAGCCGTAAGCCACGCCAACAGTAACATCAATCCGGTTAATGGCGTCGCTCAGAGTCCAGTTCACCAGGCGACCGGTGATAAAGTCCTTGTTGGGAATGACGAACTCCTTGCGTTCCAGATTGACGATGGTCGTCGCGCGAGTACGAATCCTTGTCACCATGCCGGTGAAACCGTCGATGGTGATCCAGTCGCCGATGCGCATGGGTCGTTCGAACATGAGGATGATGCCGGCCACAAAGTTGGCAAAGATTTCCTGCAGTCCAAATGCCAGTCCGAAAGTCAACGCAGTCGCCAGCCACTGCACGTTCGACCAGCTGATGGACAAGGCGCGGAATGCCAGGATGGTGCCGACCAGTACGATTCCATAGCTGATCAGCGCCTTGATGGCATATCGCACCGACCGATCGAAGGGTAACTGGTTCAAAAAGACCATTTCCAGCACGCTGGGCAGGTTGCGTGCTGCGGCCAGCGTAATTGCAGCGATGACGAGGAACAGCAGGATATCGCCATAGGTTACCTGCGTCAGCTGACTGGTCGTGGATTCCATGCCAGCGGTTTCGTTGGTGCCATTGCCTCCCGGCACGATGGTCGTTACGCCGTTTGCCACTGGCTCGGTTTGCGCTGGCGGATCAGCGGCGGTACCGGTCATCGATGCCGCAGCGTCCGCAACCTGGTTGGAAAAGATCGGTTGGCTGTCCAGTGCCTTCAATGCCGGAAGCACATCGGTCCAGATGAGCCACAATCCGATACCCCACACCAGCCACATCACGAGAGTGACCAGATTCCTGGCCTGGGCTGCATTTTCATCGATGTCGAACTCGGGTTCGATTTCGGCAAGTCCTTCCACGGCGGCGGTTTCACCAGCGTCGGCGTGCGGCTGGTCTCCTTCTTCATTGCCGGAGACGCTTGATTCCCGGGCTGCCTGCAAACGCAATTCCCGCTCGGCGTTGCGTTTGCGACGTGCGGATTCGATATGGACATGTCTGCGGCGGACCAGAATGAATCGCATCAACAGTGCCCGAATCACCTCCACGCTGATGGTAGTACCCGAGAATCGCCAGCAGCGCCAGTGCTGCCGGAATCAGCAGCACGGTGACAAACCAGACTGCCGACGTTTGCTTCGCCCATGAACGTTCGTGTGACTGCAGGTAATCCCGAAAGATGCCCGACCGCGGATGCAGGGCGCGGAACAGGAACACAAACAGCAAGGCCATGCCGGACACAAACAGGGACCTTTCCAGCAAGTCGACGTTATGAGTCGGATCGAGTCGCAACAATAGAACCACACCGAAGACAATCGGGGTTCCCACAAATCCCAACCAGCCAAGGTTTTGTTTCAACACGGCCACGGACTTGTTGGACCAGGTCAAATGCGATTCGGCGAGACCGCCGGAACGGCAAACTTGTCGGAAAAATTCAATGGGCAGTGAAAACCATGCCGCAGCCACGAACGCCACTCCCAATGCGGAAAAAAGCGATTTGCCATCGTTCAAATTGGATTGGCGAATCGCCACCCCAAGTACCAGCAGGACAGCTGGCGCAGGCAAGGCCAGCAACAGAGTGGCAAACGCGGTTCGGGCAGTTGGCCAAAACGTGTCACAGGACCCTCGTCGCGATTGCTGGCCCATCTGCGCGATTTCCCTGCGCAAGCGTCTTCGGATGATGATCAATCCTGCGATCAGCAAACCGAGAAAGGAAAACAGGACCAGACTGCCAGCCACAAGTTGTCTGGACTTTTGCCGGACATCCTGCCATTCGCGAGCGCTGACGACTCGCAAATCACTGTCGTCAATGTCAACTTCACTCAACAACAGCTTGTTGCTGCGAATCCAGAGGATGCGCTCATTGATATAGTTGCGGAATTCGCCGGCGACCTTCGACAATGTCCGGTACCGGAACTCCATATCAACCAGGGACTCGAACAGCGCACCCAGATTCTTGCGAGCCGTTGTCAGCAGTTCCCGGCGGGAAGCAATCAAGGCATCCACCGACGCGGCCAGTGGCACGAGTGCATCGGGCTCAATTCCCTCGTTGGCCGCCACGATTTCCGCGTTCACCGATTCCGGCGACAGTTCAGCCAGCTGGCGGTCGTAATCAAACAACTCGAACTGGATTTCGTCGACCTCTGCCTTGATTTCCCGCGCGCGTATGAGGTTGGTTTGGGCGTTCGGCAATTCACTTTTGCGTTTACGCAGCAGCGAGCCGACAGAGCCGGACAGGCCGATGCGGTCGACCATCGTTCGGGTTTCACGAAATTGCCGTTGCAGTCCATCGAGGCGATTGCGCACCCCGTCTTGCCGGGCTTTGACCTCGGCTGCCCGTGTCACGATCGCCTGGTTGCGTTCGGCCAGCTCTGTGTTGATCTGATAACTGTGTGACAGTACCGGATTGCGGCTGGTCACGGCCTCCTGTTCCTGTTTGGCTTCACGTGTCGATGCCTCGGCCTTGCGTTGGCGAATGTCCGACAGCGCCTGTTCCAGTGAGGTCAACGCGGCCTGCTGCCACGCGAGTTGTTGCTTGTACAGGGTCGCCTGCAAGCGAATCAGATCGCTGTTGTCTTCCTGGTCATAGCGTGCGAGGGCCGCCTGGATGTGCGCTGTCTCCCGATCCAGTCGTATCAGTTCGTTTTGCCAGCGCAATCGCGATGCCCGTGTTGCCAGACTGGTATCCGATTCCGGCAAGGCGGCCAGGCGGGCCTGCGCGTCGGACCGCAGTCCCTCCATCGCCACAAGCCGGGCACGCATTTCTTCACGACGGGCACGCCGTTGTGAGATGTCTGTTTCGGAGTCAGAAACCAGCTTGGTCAGCCGGTTCACCTCGTCTTGAGTCGAATTGACCTGTGCTTCCAGATCAACTGGCGGTTGCTCGGCGGCTACTTGCAGGGGTTCAGCCTCGCGAATTTGCTGAAGCTGCAGTTCCAGTTCTTCCTTGCGCTCCTGCGCCGGAGGCAGTTCCTGAATGGCTTGAAGTTGCTGCTCAAATCGCAACGCCAGGTCGCGGGACTGTTGCGCCGCATCCAGCAATTCACCGAT
>CAMYKF010000665.1 GCA_947258905.1 uncultured Pirellulaceae bacterium
TCAGCAAGCTCCTGGGCCATTCGAGTTTCATTACCACGATGATCTATCTGCATGTGCGGAGACAACACTTCGACCGCTCGCCCAGTCCGATCGACTGGCTGCCGGTTCGCCAGTGTCCGCAGTGGGCCGAGCCAAATCCGCAACAACAACCAGCAGCAGATCCGCCAGAATCGATTCCGCAATCGGCTGCGGAAGAAACGGCTCAGCGTCGCCGCTCGGGGCGCAAGCCGAACCACCGTCGCCGCAAACGCAACCGCGAGTGATCGATCTGCTGCGAAAGTACATGTCGTCCTTTCTGGCATCGACGAACAAGGCCGCCTGGCAGGTTCACAGTGTGCTCAGCAAGATCGGGCTCTGCCGAACGGAAAAGCTGTTGGGTCGGCTGTACGAATGTCCCGGCTGTCATCAGCGCTGGGCGGTCTACAACTCCTGTGGCGATCGGCACTGTCCGCAATGTTCCGGCGCGCGGCGCGGCGACTGGACTGACCGCAATGCCCAGCTGCTGCTGCCGGGCCTGACCTACTTTCAGGTCGTGTTCACGCTTCCCGACAAACTCTCGTGGCTGATACTGGGGAACCGCCGCGAACTGTACCGCCTGCTGTTCCGCAGTGCCTGGCGAGCGATCAAACACGAAATGCACCAACAAAACATCGACCCGGCGGCTTTGCTGGTGCTGCACACCTGGAACCAGGAATTGCAACATCACCCGCACATCCACGCCCTGGTTCCCGGCGGCGGTCCGTCACTCAACCCCGACAATGATCCTTGCTGGGTGACGGCCCGCGATGCGACGCGACCGTGGCGCGACAAGCCTTCGCTGGTCGACCACGGGACGCTGGGTCGAACCTTCCGCGACACATTCGTGCGCGGACTGGGCTGGCTGATCCGCAACCAGCGGCTGAAGCTGACCGAAGAATGGCAACAACTACACGATCCGAAAATTCTGCGCCGGTGGCTGAAGTCGCTCAAAGCAACCGACTGGAACGTCTTCATCGAAGGTCCACCGCGCGGCAAGAGCGATCCGCAGCAAGTACTGAAATACTTGACTCGATACATGACTGGCGGCCCGATCTCCAACCAGCGGATCGCAGCTGACGAACAAGGGATGGTCACCTTTCTGGCCAGAAGCAAATCGAAAGGCAAACGCAAACAACCTCGCCGAATCAAAGTAGCGGGTGCGGAGTTCGTCCGCCGCTGGTCCCTGCACGTTCTTCCCAAAGGCTTCACGCGCAGCCGCTGTTACGGCGGCTATCACGGAAGTCGCCGGAAAAAATATCTGGAAACCTGCCGCCAGTTGTTGTCAGTCCAGCCATCCGCCGCCGAGCCAATGACCCAAGCCGATCCGCCAGAAGACATTGCACAGCTTCCGGCTACACCAAAGTGTCCGAAGTGCCAGCTGGAAATGGAATGCGTCGCGCATAGCGCCCGTCCGAGTTGGCGGGTCTTGTTTCAGCAGGGCCCCAAGCCTACCCGGTCGGTGAATTGGCAGCCAACCGAAAACGCCTTGGCCCATGCTCCACGCACTCATCTCCCTCGTCCGGATGAGTAACACCGAGGATCAATCGCATGTCCGGATATCGCCCCTTGATGGCCATCTCATCCGCCAACACCGCCACCAACAAATTGCATGGTTATTCTCTGCTGCGCGGTCAAAGAAAACACGCCAGTTCAAACGTTTCGACCGGCAGAACTGCATGCCATCGTAACACCCCGATTTGTCAAAAACTTGTCGGCCATCTGTTGGTCTGATAGACTGCCCTCGGAGTGAGCCGCCCGATCCCATTGGAATTCGCAAGCCACTTGAAGCGATCGTTCCGTTTCGGCGGCTCAGCTCAACGACCAATCTATACGTCGGGGCTTTGAGTTCCATCCAGGGTATCCACCCAACTCACTCCCGACGCATAGATTGCAATACGTTATGTCGCAAATGCTAATAGAGAATTCGCTATCGCCAAGCCGTTTGCATTGAGACTCGCGAAAAGAAAGTGGCATAAATCGACAATTTACAGATGCCCGGTCCACCATGAGCGACAATCAACTCATGGATCTT
>CAMYKF010000666.1 GCA_947258905.1 uncultured Pirellulaceae bacterium
CCGCAAATCTGATTGACCGGCTTTTTCAACGGATGGATCAATGACCAACCCCCGCATGGCCGGCTACGATGCCAAATGAAACGCCCGAATCTGTGCGGAGCGACGCCACATTTCTGAATGCCTTGTCGGCATTTCTGGTGCTGCCCGGCCTGGCAGCCGTTACGGTGCCACCGATTCTCGCCTGGCTTGATCCCTGGCGAGGCGAATTGTGGTTGCCAGGACTTACGGTCATGTTGGCTGGGGCATTCCTGTTGTTTTGGTGCGTCCGTGATTTCTATGTGGCGGGCAAGGGGACATTAGCCCCGTGGGACCCGCCCAGGAATCTGGTGATCGTGGGCCTGTACCGCCATGTTCGCAATCCGATGTACGTCGGCGTGCTTGCGCTGGTGGCCGGCTGGGCAGTTTTCTTTCGATCACCGCTCGTCGCCGCGTATACGGCTTTGCTGTTTCTGGTCTTTCACATCCGCGTCGTCGCACATGAAGAACCATGGCTGGAATCGACATTTGGCGAAACCTGGGATGAGTATCGCAAACACGTACGCCGCTGGCTTCCACGTATCGGTCCATGGCGCAACCGCCCCAATTGACGAGGAACCGCCCCGTGAGTGAAACGAACCCGCCTTTTGAATTGTGGCTGGAAACCGAAGTTGGTGACCCGGCCGAACCGTCGAATCGTCCTCAGCAGAACTTCTGCAACATTAATGTCACGCTGCCCGCTGGCCGGGTGTATGCGCTGAACGTGTGGACGTTTGATTTTTTGCCGCTGTCGCGACTGCCCTGGCCCCATGACGAGCACTCCGCTGCAACACCGGCAAACTATGTCGTGGCACCGGATTTGTTCGTAAAGAGTTTGACCCGCGAATTGATTGCCGAGGCGGTTGCAGAACTGATCGCCAAAAATGAAATGCAAGAGCGGTGGCTGGTATCGCGCGATGATCCTGATGACGTCGAGGGACATTGACCGGTTCGATATTGGTGGTTTGGCTATTCAAACCGTGGCAGCGTGTGCCTGGATTGAACGGCTCGGGACAGCCATCGTTCATTGTGACCAGCTTGTGACATCAGGTCCCCGCAGGACTTGCTTCGAACCAGGCCGGCACCCAGTTAATGATGGCGCGCCATAACCCGTCCGACTGGTCCGGGCGATCAAGAATCGCCGCCAGTTCGCCATTAGCGGTCACTGCGAGGACTCGTGTCGCCGCGTGATCCAGTGAAACTGGCCGGCCATGCCGCAGCCCCTGAATCATGTCGTCATCGGCAGCTACCTGAGGCGTGTCGGGAAAGCCGGCCTGAGCGGGCAGAACATGCCGGGTCCAGTCGTCATCCAGCTGATCGCTGGCCACCGCGTCTTCCAGGCGAAAGGGTCCAATGGCAGTACGGGTCAACGCGCTCATCAGGCCGCCGCAACCCACAGCCTGACCGATGTCACGACCGATCGCGCGAATATACGTTCCGCTGCCGCATTCAATTCGCAGGCTCAGCCGGGGGAACTGGTAATCCAGTACCTCAATGGCGTGGACGGTGACAGGGCGTTCCTGCAACTGCACAGCCTGTCCCTGGCGGGCCGCCTTGTAGGCACGTTGGCCGTCGACTTTGATGGCCGAGAACGCAGGCGGCCGCTGCATGATTTCGCCTGTTTGACCGGCCACGGCCACGTCGATAGCGGGGCGCGACGGAATCTCAAAGCCAGATGGATGTTCTTCCACTTTGCCCGAGATGTCGTCGGTGTTGCTCGTTTGTCCGAGCAGAAATTCGGCCTCGTAAGTCTTGGGCAACTCGTGCAGGAATGGAACCAGCCGGGTAGCCCGGCCGACGCAGACCAGCAACACGCCGCTGGCCAGCGGATCCAGCGTCCCAGCATGTCCCAGTTTGATGCCCCGCCCTGCCAGTCGTTGCAGTTGATTGACGACGTCGCGCGAAGTGCACCCGGCGGATTTGTTGGTGTTCAGGAAACCACAAGGTGTATTTCGGTCGTACATGGGTCCATCAGGAGTTCTTCAACTTTTCAATCTCGGCGGTGGCCTCGGTGATTTCTTTCTCGATGGCCTCGACTTCGGACGGGTCGTCCATTTGGCTTTTGGCCCCGGCCAGTTGCTGACGCAGTTTGTCCAGACGCTTGCGAAGCACTTCCAGTCTTTTTTTGGTCTTCTTGTCCATGTCCGGTCAGTCAAATGCTGTGAATCTGTTTGTTTAGTCAGATGACTGGATCATACCAGTGCCCGCGCAACAGAAACAGGCAGCGCAAAACCGGTTTGCGCCGCCTGATAAGTTTGATTCGGGATTCCAGCTGAGTCGATCTCGACCAATTAGTTGCCGGTAACTGCGCCGGAAATTCCCTGTCCGACCTGAACCGGGATAACCGGAGCTTGCTGGTTGGTATTGTAGGCCTCGAGGTAAGTTTCCTGATAGGACGCAGGAATCTGGTTGGGCCTCAACTGCGTCGCCGCGATTTGAGCCGAACCCATATGGCCGTACCAGCGGTCGACGAGGTCACGCACGTTTTGCATGCGTTGCTGCATCGTGGGGCCCGTCTGATCTTCGTAGATATAAATCTGCTTGTGGTTGGCTGGTGCGTTCTGCATGATCCAGGCCACACGGGTTTGGCCCGCGTTATTCAGTTCGTTGGTCTCGGCATCGAAGTAGTCCGAGGTCAGCGTGTGGGCAACTTGCAGACCGTGCGCCATTTGCTGGTTGAAGATCTGGTAGTAGATTTCGCGATCCTGGCAACTGAATGGCTGGGGCCAGGCTTCGTTGCGAGCCATCACGAGTTCGCATTCGGCCTTGAACCTTTGCCATTTGTCCTCCAGGCTGGCACCGACTCCGCTCCCGCAGCCACCGCCACAATTGCCGCTTTGGCAACCATCACCGGGCCAGCCGTATCCGGCACCGCCGGACTGCTGATAATCACAGGAAGCACACTGGGCCACGCTGACCGATGACATGGCAATCATCGCAAACAGGGCGGCGGGAAGCACGAGGCAACGTTGTATCGTAAACATGGTCGAGTCTCCGCGAATCCATTCGAATCGGAAATTTGAGCTGATTTGCGCTGACGGTCACTATTAGAGGAACCGTACGTGCAAGTTTATATCGGCGCAATTGCCGCGTTGACCATGATCGTTCGCTGTGGAAAAACCACCAAAATTCGTTGCAACCGGCTATTTTTGAAAAGCGGGAAGCATTTCATTAACCATGGTGATTGCAGCGGGACCAACGAGTACAACGAATATGCCGGGAAAGATGAAGATAACGAGGGGAAAGATCAGTTTGACAGCAGTTTTTGCTGCCTTTTCTTCGGCAATTTGACGCCGGGTCGTCCGCATGGCGTCACTTTGCACCCGCAGTGCCCGCGAGATACTTGAACCAAACTTGTCGGTTTGCACGATCACAGCGGCCAGCGTTTTCAGGTCTTCGACCCCATTGCGGCGGCCCAGTTCTATGAATACTTCCTCGCGCGGCCGGCCCATCTGGACCTGCATGTTACAGATGGCAAATTCGTGCGCAATTACCGGCTGGGTCTTTTCCATTTCATCGGAAACTTTTCGCATGGCCTGATCCAGACCCAGCCCGGCTTCCACG
Organism: uncultured Pirellulaceae bacterium; assembly: GCA_947258905.1. Lineage (GTDB taxonomy): Bacteria > Planctomycetota > Planctomycetia > Pirellulales > Pirellulaceae > CAJQPP01. The sequence continues at coordinate 3,580 of CAMYKF010000666.1, forward strand.
CAAACGGTCAGCAAGTCGAGCGCATCAGGCAGACCGAGAAAGATTTTTTCCTTCCGCTTTTTTCCCTTCAATGCCAAAATGGCGTCCGGAGCGAAAAAGAACACGCCGGTAACCATTAACGTCCGCATCAGGGCTGTCATTGTTAAGCCGCTGAGGAACAGGCTGACACCGCCGCCGATGAACAGACCGATGCCCGCAGCCACAAATTTCAGCCCCAGAAAGATCATAACCGATTCTTCCGAGCGGTATCCGGCAACATTCAGCCGTTCGCGAATCTTGCCATGTTCTTCCTCGGTTTTCGGCTGCAACGGTTTGGCCAGCGTCTCACTATGATCCTTGAGCATTTTGGTCAGGCCCTGATGCGAGCCGCCGCTGTCGCGCTTGACGTCGCCGCCCTCGCGCATTTGCTTCATGCGTTCCAGACGTTCTTCGGTCCGCGTCTTCTTGAAGAAGAACGTGTCGACAAGGAACCACATCATGGCCGCGACTGCCGCAAAGGCTGCGAACGGCAAGACGGCGACGAAGTCCAGTTCAGCGATGAAAAACGTATTCACGGTTATACCTTGATCGTAATGATTTTCTTGATTGCGATGGCGCCCAGGATCTGCATGACGATTCCAAAGACCAGCATCTTCTGACCGAGCGGATCATTGAACAGCATCATGACGTAGTCGTAATTCAATTTGAGCATGGTCAGGAACAACACCGGAGGCAGGGCCAGCAGCACGATACCGGACAAGCGACCTTCGCCCGTCAACGCTGCGATCTGGCCCCAGATCTTGAAGCGTTCGCGAATCAAGCTGCTGATCTTGTCCAGAATTTCGGCCAGATCACCCCCGGTCTGGCGTTGCAGGATGACCGCCGTGGCAAAGAAGCGTAAATCCACATTGCCCACGCGTTCGGTCATGTCGCGAATTGACTGCTCGACCGAGATTCCCAGGTTTTGCTGCTCAAAACATTTCGCAAATTCGGGGCCCAATGGCGCCGACATCTGATTTCCCACCAGTTGCAATCCGGCAGGCAGACTGTAACCCGAACGCAGGGCACGAGACAACACGTCCATGGCATCGGCTAACTGCGACGAAAACACCTTGAGCCGGCGTTTGCGTTTCATGTACAGCCAAAACAGCGGCAACACTGCCACCGACAGAAATACGGCCGGTGCAGCCAGTTTCAGGGGAGTGGTGATCAGATAGATCACGGTAGCGGCGGTTCCCAGACCACCGCTGATTCCCAGAAACTTCGTCATGCTCATATCCACCCCGGCCTGTTCAATAAACCGGCTCAGGTTGAGATATTTGGTAATGGCTTCCTCTAATGCCCCGGGAGCGTCTTCCAACGGCTTGCGCAGCACTGACGCAGTCGAGGCCTCTTTCTTTTTCCCGCCACCCCGGCCCCGGTTGGCCGTCATATTCGCCAAACGATCTTCCACATGGCCCGTCTCCTGCTTGGAGCGCAAGACCAGAGCGATGCCGCCCGCCAGACTTGCGAAGCAGACGAACAAGGAAACAAATACGAGTATTTGAAACATTCCCATTTTTATTCAGCTCGGTTGAGGAATGAGCGACTTTGTTTGATTGCTGACGCGGGACTAGTCCACCAGCATGACACGTTCCTGGAAAATGCTGGCCGGCAGCTTGATGCCGGCAGCGTTCAGTTGATCAAGGCATTTGGGCCGCACTCCCGTGCAGACAAAACGCCCGATGGCCCGGCCATTTTCATCGATGCCATCCTGGATATAACGGAAGATGTCCTGCATCACGATCACATCGTTTTCCATACCCACGATTTCCGTAACGTGAGTCACCTTGCGCGGTCCGCCTTGCAAACGGTTGGCCTGAATAATCAGGTGCACCGCACTGGAGATCTGCGTACGCATGGCCTTCAACGGCAGTTCAAAGCCGGACATCAGGATCATCGTTTCCAAACGGCCGATACAGTCACGTGGCGAGTTGGCGTGCGCGGTGGTCAGCGAACCGTCATGACCAGTGTTCATGGCCTGCAACATGTCGAGGGCTTCCGGTCCACGGCACTCACCGATGATGATTCGTTCCGGACGCATACGCAGACAGTTCTTCACAAGGTCGGTTGCCGAGACCCGGCCCTTGCCCTCAATGTTGGGCGGGCGTGTCTCCAGACGCACGACGTGATCCTGTTGCAACTGCAATTCCGCCGCGTCTTCGATCGTCACAATCCGGTCGTGGTTGCCGATAAAGCTGGACAGTGTGTTGAGCAGCGTGGTTTTACCTGAGCCGGTACCGCCGGAGATGATGATGTTCAGACGGGCTTTCATGGCCCCTTCCATCAACATCACCATTTCGGGAGTGAAGGCCTTGAAGTTCAGCAGATCTTCAAGCTTCAACGGGTTGGAACCAAATCGACGAATCGACATGGCGGCACCGTCCAGAGCCAGCGGCGGAATGATCGCGTTAACACGCGAACCGTCTTCCAGGCGGGCGTCCACCATCGGACAGGTCTCGTCCACACGACGACCGACCTTCGACACAATGCGGTCAATGATTTGCAGCAAATGGTCATTGTCGCGGAATTCCACGTTGGTCTTTTCCATCTTGCCGCCGCGCTCGACATAGATGTTCTTGGGTCCGTTGATCAGAATATCGCTGATGGACGGGTCTTTCAGCAGCATTTCCAGTGGCCCGAGTCCAAAGGTTTCGTCGAGCACTTCTTCGACCAGCCGGTCGCGTTCGGACCGGTTGAGCAATGTGTTTTCGTTATCGCACAGGTGCTCGACCACCATGCGAATTTCTTTCTTCAGCACGTCGCCTTCGAGTTCGCTGATGCGATTAAGATCGAGCTTGCCGATCAGGCGCTGGTGAATTCGCTGCTTAAGCGTGTCATATTCCGATTGTGAATCGCCTGAAGCGAGCTTTTGGCCGGTACTCATTTACGTTGCTTCCACAATGTTGTTGGGGATGAAACAGCGCGTCCTGACGGAACGATTCCGCTGGTATAAAAAGTTTCTCCAAAATATAGCCCCTGATTAGGAGAGTGCCCGGAAGCGCACAACTTTGGCTGATTGGTACTGCGGCGGGGGGCGTGCAAGCGGCATAGTCGTCATCATTGTTACTTGAGCCATTTCGCAGATTCGCACCTTTGCGTTTCGCATCGGGTAGACGGGAATCCGACATGCGGTTACTGACGAATCTCGCTATTACGCCGCTTTTACCTGGTCCCGGCGAATATTTTGCTCGTTTTCCTGACCTAACCACGGCGCAAAAGCCAATCGCAAGCCACCGCCGTTCCACCACTCGCCAAACCTGATCTGCACCTTGTTTGCCGCCCGCAAAGTAATCAAAATAGGAGCTTCCCACCCCGTTGCCATGGAGTTCCCCGTGCCCGTTGTCGCCTGTCCCCAATGCCGCCGTCAGTACCAGGTGCAGGGTGATCCCACTGGCAAGGCCATGAAATGTCCGGCCTGTCAGACCGTGTTTCGTCCCGGCGCCGCACAACCCGCAGCGGCAGCGCCAACACAAACCCGTGAACAACAGAAACGCATGCAGGCCGAGCAAGACGCGATGGATGTGGCCGTGCCGGCCGGTGTTCCCAATCAGCTGTTTCCCAACGAGCCCCTGCCGCCCAACGTGGACCCCCTGGGCAACCACGTCGTAACCGATCCGGGCTTCGCCGAAGTGGACCTTGAAGAGATTCGTCGCCAACGGGAACTGGAAGACCGCAAAGGGCGATTGGCAAATGCCTTCGAAGCCAGCAGCTCCCTGGCCAAGATGCAGGAAGAAGAGGAGACCCAAAAACGCAAAACGAAATACAACTATCTGTCAGGCTACAATCTGTTTGAATTTGCAGGTCGTATTCCCAGACAAACTTTCTGGATGAGCGCGCTGCTGTATGGCCTGGTGCAGACACTCCTGCTGATTGTCTTCCTGGTCGGCTACGGCATGGTGTTATACGCACTCGATATTGATGTGCCCAAGCCCGGCGAGCCGATCGGCGACGCACTCATGGTCGTACTGCCAATCTGGGGCGTCACGCTGGTGATTGGCATTTTGAACACGTGGATTTCTTTCGCCCTTTACATCAAGCGGTATCACGACCTTGGGTACTCCGGCTATCGCGTGCTGTTGGGACTGATTCCCATCGTCGGACCGATTTGGGTTCTTGTGGAATGCGGCTTCTTTCCCGGCACGCCAGGCAAGAATGCCTACGGTCCGGACCCCATCAAACTGATTGAACAGCACAAACGCGAGATGGCACGTGAGAAAGCGGAGAAAGCCCGCGCGTAAATCGCTGCTGTGCTGCTATCACTGCAGCCGACTGCTGCCACTACCAGGCATTCCGTCGATTGAGACCATATTTACTGAAGTCGCAATCGATTCAGGTCCGACGATGGTAACAACCGTTACAGGTTAAATGCCTATGCGCGCAGACTAATCCAACCGCGTCACCCCGCCGCACGGTTGTCCACCCACGATTCAATCCGACAACCCCAATGTAACGTTGGAGACCCAGCACATGCTTTCCGAACCCGCTATCTTGATGATTTTGCCCGCCTGCCTCGTATTCACCGGGATGGTGATCGGTTTTGTGCTGTGGTCGTGGGCCCGCGGCGTGGACGTGCGTGTTGTGGATGAGCTGCAAGATGAAATTCGCCGGCTGGGCAACATCATCCGGCAGAATTCCAACTCGCAAGAACTGACCGATCTGCAGTTTGAAAACGAAGAACTCAAGTCCATGCTGCGGATGCAGGAATCCGAACAGGAAATCGCCGAGCAAACCATCGCCCGGCTCCATGAGGAAATCGAACAGCTGAAAGCGGCTGAATCGACCACCATTGAACAGGCCACCACCGAAACGCAATACAAGTTCGTACAGACGCCGGTCGGCAAGCCGGTGCTGAACGTGCATCAGGAAGTCTCCGGGCAGGATTCCACCCAGCCAGAGATTCTCAAGCCTGTATTCGAAACCGGGGCGCCCTGCCTGGACGTGGAATACGGCGGCGAAGTGACACTCGATGAGAAACTCGGACTGGTTTACACACGACCGCCGCTGATTCAGGACAATCTGCGACTGATTTCCGGCATCGCGTCGGTTCTCGAGCAACAGCTGAACGACTACGGCGTTTACACTTTCCAGCAAATCATGCTGTGGAATCGGGAGAACATCGACCAGTTCTCCAACTTGCTCGATACGTTCCAGGATCGCATTCAACGCGATGACTGGGTCGGTCAGGCCAGATACTTTTACAACAAACAGCGTCAGCTGCGGCGCGCCGCCTAGCAGCGGTTGCTACGAGACAACGCATGACACGGGGCCGCCGGAAGTTCCCGGATTCCGTGTAGAGTTGCGAACGACCATAGCCCGATGCGCAAGCGAGCGTTCACCAACTGGTAAACCTTCGCTCGCCAGGATTTTCGTCGGTCGACGTAGATCATTGGTGCAACAACAATAGCCCGAAGCGCAAGCGAAGGTTGAGGGCTTGTGATCCCTCGCTTGCGGGGCTGTTGCGCCTTGCCAACCAACTGCGGAATCAGCGTTCCGGTATTTCGATCGGTAGCGATTCGAGATCGTCGGCATAAAGATCCATAAAGGACTGCATCTGGTCACGGGCAATCTGCATGGCACTCTGCGTCGCCAGGCCGTGGCGCAAGGCGCGTTCGAATTGACCGTTATTGGCCAATCCCATCCCTTCCATCAACTCCACGATCTGTTTCACTTGCGGATCGTCACGCAACTCCTGCATGTCCTCGGCAGATTGCCGCTCGGCGTCTGCCCGGCCAGTGAACTGACGAACCACCCGCCACTGGTCCTTGTTATCTTTGGCAAGGAACCACACCTCGACCGCCACGTCTGACCTCAGCAGGCTTTGGTCCAGCCGCGTGATTACAAAACTGCGAGAGCCGTCTGCGTCAGCGATGTCCGCCTGTTTTTTCCACCAGTCTTGCGCTGGCTGAGCATCACGCCGCTCACGCCGGGTGAATTCGGGCAATCCCAAGTCCTCACCGATCTGCTGAATCTGATCGGCGCTGCCCTGAGTCATCATTTGTCGCACCAGAGCCAGCACATTCATATCCTCGCCCTGGCGGAAAAAGGTGGTGCCGGTTCCCTGAAATTCCAGCGGCTCCCGCAACTGAAATTCCACAATGCCCTTGCGGATTGCCCATTGCTCATCCGTTTGTGGCTGTCCCGGAATCTGACTGGAGAAATCAACGGCCTCGGCAGCGACATCCACGTGCAGTTGTTTCAATT
>CAMYKF010000667.1 GCA_947258905.1 uncultured Pirellulaceae bacterium
AAACCGGTCCGACGGAACGGCAGGCCAGGACGTCATGGCAACGGGGAACGCAGCTTGCAACACAGCGCGGCCCACGAGTGCCGGGTTGAAAGCGTTATAGCCCAATCCTCCGAAGAGGAATTTTCCCAGTCCAACTGCGACCACGCCACCAGCTACGGTCATCCACAAGGGCAAGGCCGGTGGCAAGGTCAGGCCATAAAGCAGTCCCGTAACGGTTGCTGACCAATCGCCGACGGTAACCGGTCTTCCCGCGAACCGGCACAAGACGTATTCCGTGATCAGGCAGGAAAGTACGGCTGCTGTCAAAGTAAGCAGAGCGGCCAGGCCAAACGCGTAAACGGCAAAAACGCTTACTGGCAGAAGCGCAAGGACAACGTTGAACATAATGGTGTCCACGCCGGTTCCACTGCGAATATGCGGAGAACTGCGAATATCCAGCGTCTGAAATGATGGTCTCATACCGTTTTCCTGACCTTTCGCACGGCGGCCTTGGCGACGCGAAATTGCTGAACCAGCGGGATGTGCGATGGACAAACCCAGGTGCAGCAACCACATTCAAAACAGTCCATCAAATAAAATTCGTCGGCCATCTTCTCGTACTGGTTTTGCCCGGCCAGCAAACCAAGTTGTGACGGATTAAGAAAAATCGGACAGGCTTCGACGCAATATCCGCAGCGAATGCAGGGATACTCTTTCTGTGCGCTCAGATATTTTGCCTCCCGCCCTGTAAAGGCGATGACGCCGGTGGTGCCCTTGGTGACCGGGATGTCGAGACTGGATACAGCCTGGCCCATCATGGGGCCGCCCAGAAAGACACAAGCGACATCGTCTTCCAGCCCTGCGGTTTCCAAAACAAATCGCAGCGGCGTGCCGATGGGAACCCGGTAATTGCCCTTGTTCTTCACCGCGGGCCCGCCCACGGTCATCACCCGCTCCTGCAATCCCGCACCATGGGGCAGCAACCGGCCAATCTCGGCAGTGCTGGTCACATTAAAGCAAAGGGCATTCACGTCCAGCGTCAAACTGCCCGATGGGATTTCACGGCCCAACAGCGTCTTGATCAGTATTCTCTCTGCACCTTGCGGATATTTAACAGGCAGTACCTCTACCGAGATTCTGGCATTGTCGGTGATCGCTGCGCGAATCTTATCGGCAGCATCGGGCTTGTTGGCCTCGATGGCAATGATGGCCTGCTCGGCACCGGCAGCCCGCAACAAGTACCTGATGCCGGCGATGACATCTTCAGCGTGCTCAAGCATCACCCGGTGGTCCGTGGTCAGATAGGGCTCGCATTCGGCACCATTAATGACGACGGTATCGACATGCTTGTCCGGCGGGATCCGCAGCTTGGCATGGGTTGGAAATCCGGCGCCGCCCAGCCCCACGACACCGGCGTTTTGGATGGCCGTGACGATCTCCTCGGGGCTGGCTGTGTCGGCATCGCAAGCCGTGCCTTCCAACACCTCCTGAGTTGATGCAGGAAAGGGCTCAATGAAAAAACCACGAACCATTTTTCCGCTGATGCCGGGGATCAGGCCAATGCGCTTCACAACGCCACTGGCTGGAGCATGCATGGCAACCGAAAGGAACCCGTCCGGCCGCGCCAAACACTGGCCCCGCTCAACTTCCTGGCCCTCGCGGACGACTGGCACCGCCGGTTGCCCAACGTGCTGGGACAGGGGAACTTCCAAAACCGGTGCAAACGGAAACTGGCGGATCGGTTGCCCGCTGGTATCGTCCTTGGACTCGGGAGGATGGATACCGTGCGCAAAGCTTTTGGCTCCAAAGATATTCATCGCCTGGCCGCTCCTCCGCTTGACTCTGGCGAGACGGCGTTCTGGTTGCCGGTTGCCGGCTCTGAAACGATGGCGCTGAACGCTTGCGTCAAGCTGGCAGCATCGCCCCCCTGTACCATTTGCAACAGGTTTTCGGTAATTCGTTCCGTGAATTCCTGACGCACCTCGGATTGGATGTCAGCGTGCGTCGGTTTTTTCTCGCCGACGCGTGCCATTGCGCGTAACGTGTTCCAAAAATCCTGACGCTCCTCGCACGATGCAACAATCGGCTGCGCCACCAGCAGTCGCGTCAGTTGTTGCCGGCGGTCGATGCTCCAGACGTATGGAAATTGACTCTCTCTCTCATACTCCGGCAATTCAAGGAAATCGGAGAGCGGTACCATTCTCTCGTTCCAGGTATCCGGCGGCGCGACACGAAAATGCTTTCGAAAACGGATTTCGGTAATGGCAAAGTCGGCAAACGTCATGGGGAGGTCCATAGTTTGTTCGCGGCCATCTTCCAGATACCTCAGCGTGTAGACAGGCCAGTCCTCATCGGGCGACGGATTGCCCTCCAAATCAAGACAATCTTCCGGTAGCTCGCCGATGTCCGGATCGTAACGGAACAGCGGCCAGGCACGCGATTCCACTGCCAACCTGCTTTGTTGCTCGCTCATGTCGTCCCCGATGCCGTGCTCGGGTTGGCAGGGAGTGAACACGTTGAACAACGCCGGCCGACGCACCTTGAGCCCCCGGATAAACCCCTCGATCATGTGGTTGGGTTGCGCTATCGTACTTTGCAATATAAAGGAAGTGCGATGAGCCATGCCGATCAGTCCGATTTCCTTGCGGAATTCATGCTTTCCCTTGCCGCAGTTGCCAAATGGTGTCGTATCTGAAATCTGGCCGGTGAAACCCGACGTGGACGCCTGGCCACCGGTGCTGGAATAGACCTGAGTGTCGAGGATCAGGACCTTGATTGGCTTGCCGGACATGAGTGCCCGCGACAGGTTTTGAAAGCCGATATCGTTCATGGCACCATCGCCGCCCATGGCGACCACCGGCGGGCATAACTCCCATTCTTCGTCCGTGAATTGCTGCCAATTGAAGCAGGCGAAAAATTCATCGTGCTCGGCTGGTTGGTAATCATCGGTCAGTTCAAGTTCCGCCAGACGAACGGCTTTGAAACCTTCCGCCATTTTTGCCATGTGACCTTCAAATACACCCATTGCCAGCGATGCTGTATCCTGGACCAGATGATGCGCCCACGGGAACGGATAGGGATTAAACGGAAACGTACTTCCCCACACCGAAGAGCAACCGGTGGCGTTGAGCATTCCCATTCGCGCCCGGCCTCGTCCGGTGGTCCCATGCTCGTATTTCCATTTCAGCTGTTTCAACTGTGCCAGCAAACGGGTCACGCAGTGCAGCCATTCCTGATCGATCGGCTCGCCACCCTCGATTCGTTCCACGTGCTGTGCAATGGTAGCCAACGTAATATCGCTGCTGCCTGTTTTTTGGATCAGGTCAGCAATCGTGGAAGCGTCGCCGACGTCGATTTCGTTTACCAACCTCAGCCGAATGTGCTTTTCCAGGTTTCCGATCAACTCGGTCAGGTATGTGACGTGCCGTTTGATTCGCGGTTGCATCAGTGCTTCGACGGTGGCCACGAACAGATGCACGACTGACTTCTCACCGCAGCCGGGACACGCGCAATCGCCACCGCTGAAGGCGCGGTAGTGGTTCTTGTCCAGCAGAATGGTCTGCAGGGCGCCAATTCCCTCTTCGATGTCGTCGACGCGAATATACTTTTTCGGCGTGTTTGGCAAATCAAGCCAAAAGTCCCAGTCACGACGCAGCTTGTCGATTGACTCGGCTGTCTGCATCACCGGGCGTAACGCATCGTCTTCGCAAACGGCGACGCATTCCATGCAACCCTTGCAGGTATTCGGATCCACTGTGATGCTGAGCAAGCCGCCTTCGCCAGGTGAATCCTGTTCCGGCAAGGAGTAATGCGGTCGGGAAAGCGCGAATTGAAATCCATTCAGCTCTTCGCGGAACCACTCAAATTCCTGCTTCAACTCGACTTGCGCCGACTCGTCCAGCGCACTGTTTTGCAGAGTCTTGTCGATTGCCTGGTCCAGTATCTTGCCTGCATGATCGACTTCGCTGGCTTCGTTAAGCATGCCGCGCAAATGGGGTTCCATTTGACGCACAGCCCGCCGCAGGTGCTTGACCGATTTTCCCTGTTTGACGATGCGTTTAACAACAGTATCCAGAATCTGCCCAACCTCGTTAACCAGCCCCGGAATTGCGGTGTCCGGACAAACGGTATAGCAATCGCCACAGGCGGTGCAGTTCTCAGCGATCCACTGCGGATGTCGGGAGCGGATTCCGGTCAAGTCACGGAGTATCGCGGTACCGGCTGGCATTACGCCCAGGCCAATGAAAGGATCGGTGATGCAGTCAGTGCCCATTCCCCGCGCGTAGAAACTGCCGGTTTGTTCCCAGAAACGATGGATATCTGAAATCGGCGCTTGGCTTTGCGGGTGATGCTTGAGCATGACCGGTAGCGCTGGCTCCCGGAGTCTCGTCTTTCCATTTCCAGGAGTTTCGTCCAGTGAGCCGAATGCGACCGGTTTGATTTCGTCATAACCCCGTTTGACCGCGGTCAGGTTTTCGTCAACGACCCTTTTCCCCTTGACGCCGAATTTGTTCTGCAATTGATTTTCGACGGCACCGATCAATTGCTCTTCCGAAAGACCATGCTGCTGGATAACTGGCGATGCGGCGAAGAATGCTCCGAGGAACGCGATGCCTTGCATCCGCAACTGCAAATGCGGGTCGCTGGCGACCTCGCGTGCAATTTTGAATGCATCAAGATAAAACAGCCTGATGTTCCTGTCGACGATGATCCTGCGGAATGCTGCCGGGATGCTTGACCAGACCGCTTCACTGGAAGCCAGCTCGCTCTGAATGACAAACACCCCTCCTTCCCTTAATCCAGCCAGGGCGTTCGTGTGTTTGAAAACGTTGGGGTCTGGTGACAGCACCACGTCGATGTCCGTGTACTCGCAATTTATGCGAATCGGTTTCGGTGCAGCGGCCAGGTAGTAGGTGGTCGGTTCCCCTTTTTTTGCCGCGCCGAACTTTGGATACGCCTTGATGTGGTAACCCGTTAGATCGAACAGGACCATCGCCAGATTCCTGCCCGCGGCCATGGCGCCCCAACCGCTTAACGAATGAAAACGGACCGTGATGCTGTCGGCGGGCAGCAGGTTGGGGTTTTCCGATCCGCGGATGGTCAAATCCCGCACGTGCGGGTACGCCGTTTCGATGGTCTCCTGGTGAATCCGCTGCTTGGGGCTGGCCGGATTGTCGCGCAGGAAGTCGATCGAAAGATAGAAGAATTTCTTGTGCGCGCCGTCGGGCAACATGTTTTCCACAACGCCGATGATGGCCTCGGGCTGCAAGTCGCGGCTGCCCATTCCGAATGAGCCCGAGTACAGGGCAGGAGCATCTTTCGCCTGATAAGTTGCCAGCTCCGGAAACGGCGGCTGTCTGACGTCTCGTCCGTTTTCCAGGCAGCGACTGATTGTCGCGCGGATTTCCCGCATCAGTGGCAAGTCCACGGCCAGCGGCTGGTCGAGCCGTTCCACAACGGCCACGCCCTTCCTGCCTTTGAGCGTATGACTCAACAAATCGGCAGGAAACGGCCGGAACATCACGAGATCGACAACGCCTGCCTTGATGCCGCGTTGCGCGCGCAGATGGTCGGCAACTGCCTCCGCCATCGGGATCATGCTGCCCTGGCCGATGATCAGGTAGTCGGCGTCTTCGGCGCGGTAACCCATTACGCGATCGTATCGGCGACCAGTCAGGTTATGAAATTCTTCAAAGGCGCGGGTAGCCAGTTCCGGAATATGATCAAAAAAGAAAGGACGCTGCGCCGCCACACTTTGCATATAAGAGTCCTGATTTTGTACCAGCCCGACCATCACGCTGTTGTCAACGTCCCACAGCTCCGGAATACGCCGCCGTGTTTCTCCGTAGATCATCTGCTGGGCAGCGGTCGGTGTAACAATCATGTCATCGGGGCGACCCAGGTACTCCTCGATCAACGCCCGCTCGGGTACCAGCACCGATTCGATCAAGTGGGTCGTCAGGAATCCATCCTGCGCGATCGCACCCGGCGTGAGCGCGAGTTCTGCAATCCGGTGCGCCACAACATTCAGATCGGCGACCGTCTGGGCGTCTCTGGCAAACAGCTGAAAGAACCCGGTATCATCCATGCAGTGATAATCGTCGTGTCCCGCGTGCATACTGAGATTCGCCCTGGTCATGGCGCGGGCACCGATGTTCAGCACCCAGGTCAGTCGCTTGCCGACCGCCGCGTACAGGGACTCGTGCATATAGGCGATACCTTGTCCGGACGAGAAACTGGAGGCCCGTAACCCGGTCATGGAAAGCCCGGCCGTGACCGCGGCCGCCGCATGCCCGCTTTCCGGCTCGATGAAGATCAGAGGACGTCCGGAAATATTTCGATGCCCGTTGGCAGCAGTTTCCGCCCAGTCGTCGCCCATTTGTGTGGCCGGCGTGATCGGGTAGGCGCTGGCCGCGTCACTGGACTCGCGCTCGCACATGATCACGGCGCTGCTGCCATCCACGGCGACTCGTTTACCAGGGTATTTGAACGCTTTGTTTTTCTTGTTTTTGTTTTTCATTGTCTTGTTGTTGATCAGACAATTTTCGGTGCTCCAGACGCGGGCCAGCAACCCGGATTCGATGATCAGGTCGGGGCGTCAGGCCGGTCACCCTGTCGGACAATTTTGCGCGCTGACGAGCCCTTCATGGCACCCGCTTCAGGGTCCAGCCAGACGATAGCGCCCGTCGGGCAGCGCTCGATAGCCGTGCGCGTAGCCGGACCTTTGGAAAAATCGATGACTGGCAGGTTGCCTTGCATTTCGATCAATGCGGGCGCGTCAAGGGCACATCGTCCGCAGGCAGTACAGGCCACCAGGCAATCCTCCAGGATCTCGTCGCCGGCATCTTGTGACCGACAGGCGACCCACAGCTGCTGGCTTTGCAGTTCAAGTGAAAAAAGATTTTTGGGACACGCGGTCACGCAGTCGCCGCAGGCCGTGCAAAGCGACTCGTTGACGACCGGCAGCCGGTGATTGTTCATTTCAATGGCATCGAAAGTGCACACCACCTGGCAGTCGCCCAGTCCCAGGCAACCCCAGAAACAACCCTTTCCGCCACCCGCGACAAGCGTAGCGGCAGCGCATGTTCCCAGGCCCTGATAGTGAGCGTGGTTACGTGACACGTTGGATCCGCCGGCACAGGCCAGCCGTGCGACCCGTTTTTCCTGCCGTCCCACATCCACGTCCAGATAGCCGGCAATCTGCGACTGTTCGGCTGGCGAACTGACCGTACACCCGCCGGGCAAAACCTCGCCGGTCACCAACGCTTCGGCAAAGGGACGGCAACCCGGGTAGCCACAACCACCGCAATTGGTTCCCGGAAGCATCTGCGTCACCCGGTCAATGCGCGGGTCTTCCTGCACATGCAGCAAGCGATTGGCCACAATCAAAAGTGAGGCCAGAGCCATGGTCAGTCCACCGACGGTTGAGACGGCGGTGAGAACAAGCATCAAGTTCACGTTTGCAGACACCCCGTTGTTTCGAGGGACACCGGTCGCTGACAGCGTTCCCTGGCAACCAGAAAGACTGAATCTGTTTCAACAGTCCGGCATCACAGGGCAGGAATCGACGTTTCCTTCTTCCGGTCCGGGCTTTCCACGTTCCTGGATTGCAGTACCAGCATAACTGTTAACGCCGACCGGCACCAAGTAAGGGGAAATCACGACAACAAAACCGGCAGGACTCGGCGGAATGACGCCGCCTGTGGTACACTCATCGCATTCCTGTTAGACCCCGGGTTTTTTTGCGAGTTCAAAGATGTTGCGATTTTCTGCACTGACACTGGCGTTGGCTTTGTTCGTGGTTCATTGCTCGACGGGACTGGCCCAGGACTGGCCCCGCTTTCGTGGTCCCGCTGGCAACGGGGTAGCGAATGAAGCGGATTCGGTGCCCACCGCCTGGTCACCGAATGCCAACATCGCCTGGAAAACAGAAATGCCCGGCCCGGGAGCGTCCAGCCCGATCATTGTTAACGGGAAAGTCTTTGTCACTTGCTACTCCGGTTACGGACTCAGTCAGGAAGACCCGGGCGACATCGACAACCTCGTGCGGCATCTGGTATGCGTCGACCTGGAGACTGGCGAAAAACTTTGGCAGCAGGACGTCAAGGCAGAGTTGCCCGAAGACCCGTACTCCGGCATCGGAGTGACGGCTCACGGATACACTTCACACACGCCCGTTTCGGATGGTGAAAACGTTTACGCCTTCTTTGGCAAGAGCGGTGTGCATGCCTTTGACATGGAAGGCAACAAATTGTGGGAAGCCCAGGTGGGCGAGGAATCCGATCCGAACAAATGGGGATCTTCCTCCAGTCCCGTGGTTTACGAAAACACGGTCATCATTACGGCATCCGCCGAAAGTCAGGCCATCGTCGGGCTGGATAAGGAAACCGGTGAAGAGCTTTGGCGACAGGAAGCCAAGGGCCTCGACAACATGTGGGGAACTCCCGCGCTGGTCCAGATTGACGATCAGCGAACCGACTTGGTCATGCGGGTCTCAAGGGAAATGTGGGGACTCGATCCAGGCACCGGCAAACTCCGTTGGTACGCCGATGCCACCGGTGACACAAACGCCTACTCCAGCGTGATTCTGGACGGCAACCGGGTTTACGCATTCACGGGTCGCGGTGGCGGCAGCATCGCCATCGATGCCGGTGGCAGCGGCAATGTCAGCGAATCCAACACGGTGTGGACCGGCCGGGACACCGCCAGCTATGCATCGCCGGTCAGCCATAACGGCATACTTTATGTCATCGCCAGAGGCATTGTCACGGCGGTTGATGCCGAGACCGGCGAGCGGTTGCAGCGACTTCGTCTGGAAGGTCAGGCCCAAACCGGCGGTCGCATGGGTTCACTGGATTACCCCTCACCGATCGTTGTCGGAAATCACATGTACTACATGAACGGCAGTGGCCAGATGTTTGTGTTTTCACTGGGTGACGAAATGGAACTGGTTTCGGTCAACCGGGTCACTCCCGACAAGGAAATCTTTTGGGGCTCGCCCGCTGTTGCCAACGATTCCCTGGTTTTGCGCAGCCAGAAATACCTGTACTGCGTTACCGACAAAGGCGAAGAAGTCAATCCGGAAGACAATCTGGCGTCGGATGTCGAGGTCACTGAAGCGACCGAAGAAGAATCCGCTGGCGGTCGCGGTGGCGGAAGAGGGCGTTTCGATCCGATGGCCATGTTTACGCGCATGGATTCGGACGAGGACGAGCAGGTGACATTCGACGAACTGGAAGGCAACCGCATGGCCGATCGCCTGAAGACCCTCGACACAGACGGTGACGAGGCAATCTCCAAAGAGGAATTCACATCCGGCATTCGCGGCTTGTTCAGTCGCGGTGGTGGACGCGGTGGCGGACGTGGTGCTGGCCGAGGTGATTACGATCAGGAAAATGCTCGTCCCGAGCGCCCGCAACGCCCCGAATCCGCCGGCGGATAGTGGCGATGTACGATGGCCTTCCAGGGCCGTCGCCAGTATGTTTTTGAACGACGGCCCTGGAAGGCCGTCGTACGAGTGCCCTGGATCTGATTACGTGGTTGCACTGGACGGGGACGATCGATGCTGGATTTCGAGATTCAGCGTTTTTAGCAAAGCCGCCAGCCAATTCGGATGAGCCGGCCAGGCGGGAGCGGTGATCAGGTTGCCATCGACGTGCGTCTCCGTCCAGTCCTTTTCCACGAATCGCCCTCCGGCGGCTTCGATTTCCGGCGCACACGCTGGATAAGCCGAGCATTCTCGTCCGTCGATGACCTGATCGAGGTGCGGGGCATCGGGCCGGCCAAGCTCGAGGCGATCCGGCCGCTGGTCGTCGTGTGAAC
>CAMYKF010000668.1 GCA_947258905.1 uncultured Pirellulaceae bacterium
TAATTTGGTCGCATTGAATTCAATCCTGAATTTGGTGGTCACGAATCGCCACTCCCCGGTTCCTGCGTTTCGCTTATGCGATCAACGATTCAGGGTTATCTTCGTACATACCAAACCGCGGATGCAAAGAAATTTCAAATCGCAAACAGAGTTCAGCACGAATTCAGGCGTTTTTCGACCGTTGGCAGCGGCGCCTCGACAAGCAGGCGTTTGTGAGAACTCGTTGATCCCGCGGAAATTTGGATGCTCGATTTGGGCACGTCGAGCCATTTGGCCAGCAACTGGATGACTGCCTTGTTGGCCTTGCCCTTTTCGGCGACCGCCGTGACAGCCACTTTCAGGGCTCCGTTTTGCACACCCCGGATTTCCGATTTTCGCGCCCCCGCGGTCACCTTCACCGGCAGAATGACGCCGGCGTCGGTCTCGCGCAGTTCGATGCTCACAGCAGGCCTTCAAACAGGATCGAGCCAATGCGGACGATCGTGGCACCCTCGGCAATGGCCCATTCGAAATCGCCACTCATCCCCATCGACAGTTCGCCAAAATGACTGGCATCGGGTAACTGCCCGGCTAGTTCATCGCGAAGCATGCGGAGCGAGGCAAACTGTTCGCGTGTTTGCCCTTCATCCAGCCCCAAACCGGCCATACACATTAGCCCAGCCAGCTGGATATGTGTTAGCCCGTTGATTTCGCCGACATCATTGCGAAGTTCATCGGCATCGAATCCCTGTTTGGCCGATTCGCCCGACACATTCACTTCCAGTAAAATCCTCGTTGTCATATTCTTCTCACCGGCCATCCGGTCGATCGCGCGGGTCAGCCGCAGGCTGTCTACCGAATGAATCACTGCAGCGTATTCCAGCGTGCGGGCTACTTTGTTGCGTTGCAGGTGGCCGACCTGATGCCACACGATATCCGGGTTCTCGATCGAGGAAGCCTTGTGCCAGAGTTCCTGTGGGCGGCTTTCCCCCAAATGATGACAACCCGCGCGGGCGAGTGCGGCCGCCACGTCGGCATCCACATATTTGGTGACGCCGACCAGTGTGATGTCGTCGGCCGGGCGACCGTATTGCGCAGCCGCCGCGGCGATCCGCTCACGAACTTGTTGCAGATTGTCGCGAAGCGTGTTTTCGACAGGCGACTCGTTCAAGCTTCGATTGCCAGCAACTCCGTGACGTTGCCGTCCTTTTCAAACCGGCCGATACAGAAATCGCATTGATAATTTTGTCCGAGAAATGTTCGATTGCCAGGACCCGACAGCGAACGGTAAATCACCCATTGTTCCTTACCGATCCGCACCCGCCATGCCACGGCGACGTCCGCCGGGACGATTTCCAGTTCCTGGCCCACCGTCAGAGACCGCCATGTGCGCGGTTGAGCACTTCGCGCGGGCCGCAGATCGACAAACAGCCCGCTGCACAGGTTGCGAGCCACGGCCGAACGCCGCAAACGAATACATCCGTCTGTGCATTCCAGCTGGTCATCGGACCGTTCCGCTTTCCATTCAGGCAAAAACAATGGCAACAACAGTCCGCGGATTTTCCGGTCCTGCAAATAAATTTCCGTCGTCTCCGATTCCTCAAGTCCCTCGATCGGCGGCGCGAGATCCAGCGTTAGTTCGTAGTCCAGGCGTTCGGGCGATTCGCCCAGCAATGCGTCGGCAAAAAACAGCGATTCCTGTTGACGCAACAAACAGATTTGCCGTTGCAATCGCAACCGGTCATTGATGAACAGTTCCAGTTCCAGATAGTCGACATCCTTGTCACTATGCCAGCAAACCTCTTCCCATTCACCCTCGGGTTGCAGCACACCTCCATTGACGGAGATGGATGGATATCCGCTGATCCCGAACAAAGTGCTGCCGCAACAGACTTCCATGCCGAAATCCTCGGCGTCGGTGACCACGGCGATCCGCGGTGACCGAGTTGACCAGTTCGATTGCAGAACGGCCATGCCGGCCCACTCGGAAGACGTGCCACCTTCCCCCGGAATCTTGTTTTTGGGAATGGCTTTGCCATCCGGCCAAATCAGACGGCCAATTTGCC
>CAMYKF010000669.1 GCA_947258905.1 uncultured Pirellulaceae bacterium
TAGCCGGTTACCAACCACACGTGGGGAGTGGAAGTCCCGTTCTGGACTACAGGCTCGGATCGGACGGTATCAGCTCGGTGCATGGCGCGACAGACCCAGCCTCAGCCCAACAGAAAACAGCCACACGAGCCGACGGAAAAACAGGGATAACGGTTTTTCCGTCGGCTCGTGTGTGGTTCCGTGGCCAATGAAATTCGTGTCATCTGTGTTAAAGATAACATTCGCCAGGCAAATACGTATGGTCGGCACCATGGCGCCACCGCTCAACTCCAAGTACAATTCAGGATTCGCGAATCTAGCGGCTTGTGCCGTCTGGCGCAAGCCGAGTGAATTTGTCGTAAACTGGATCCGGGTGCGTATTGTTCCATGCCTGACTACAATGAATTTCTGACCCGCATATTCGAAATTCTCAAACCGTTCGCCAAACAGGGCATAATCCTCAATGAGGACAGTGAACTGGTCACCGAGCTGGGGCTTACCTCGCTGCAGGTGATGGAACTAATCGAGCAGATTGAAGACCACTTTGACATGTCGATACCACTCAACATTCTCCCGGACATCCGCACGATTCGCGATCTCGCGCAGCAGCTGGAAAAACTGACCAGCTGAAATCATGAGCCTGTTCGATAAATTCCAGCCCATTGTCGAGATCCGCGCCGAACTGGAAGAACTCGGCATCATGCCCTTTGGTGCGGTCACGGAAAAGATCCTTTCGGCCACCGAAGCTATCGTCAATGGTTACAAGGTCATTCTGGCCGGGACCAATAACTACCTGGGTCTGACTTTTGATCCTGAATGCATCGCCGCCGCGAAAAAAGCCGTTGAAGAACTGGGTACCGGCACCACCGGCTCGCGTATGGCCAACGGTACCTTTGCCGAGCACGTGAAACTGGAACAGGAACTGGCGGCCTATTTTGACCGCAAACACTCGATTGTATTTTCCACCGGTTATGCGGCCACCATGGGTATGGGATCAACTCTGGCCGGAGCCGGCGATGTCATCGTGCTGGACGCCGACAGCCATGCCAGCATCTACGACGGCGTGCGTCTGGGTGGCGCCGAGGTCATCCGCTTCCGCCACAATGACGCTGCCGATCTGGAAAAACGCCTGCGCCGGCTCGGTGAGCGGATATCCAACACCCTGATTATCGTAGAGGGCATCTACAGCATGCTGGGCGATCAAGCGCCGCTCGCCGATATTGCGGCAGTGAAACGTAAATACGGCGGTATTCTTCTGGTTGATGAAGCACATTCGCTGGGCATGCTGGGCAAACATGGTCGCGGCGTTGCCGAAGCGGCCGGTGTCGAAGACGATGTGGACTTTGTAGTCGGCACGTTCAGTAAAAGCCTGGGCGCTACTGGCGGCTACTGTGTCAGTAGTCACCCTGAACTGGAGGCCATACGCTTTGCAATCCGTTCCTACATATTTACCGCTTCGCCCTCACCTTCGGTCATTGCATCCACTCGAGTTGCACTGCGCCTGATGCAGGAACGTCCGGAATTGCGGGATCGGCTATGGGAAAACGCACACAGGCTGTACGATGGCCTGAAACAACTTGGCTTTGCAGTCAGCCCAGAGGTCAGCCCGGTGGTCGCCGTCATCATCAAGCATCGCGATCAGGCGATTGCCTGGTGGAATGAACTTATGCAACGCGGCGCTTACGTGAACCTGGTCATGCCACCGGCTTCACCGACCACCGACAGCCTGTTGCGTTGCAGTGTCAGTGCTGCACATAGCAGCGAACAGATCGACCGGATCATTGAAGCCTTCGCCGCGCTACAGGCGCCCGCTAGTGCCAGCGATCCGATAACATGACATTGATGGACCAGGCCTGACCAGGAAACATGGATAAACTGAATATTATCGGTAACGGCCCGTTGCACGGCGAAATCAGCATATCCGGCGCCAAAAACGCCGCTTTACCGGTACTGGCATCGACGCTGTTAAGCCCGCAACCCGTGACGGTCCAGAATGTTCCTCATTTGCGCGATATCACCACCACGCTGGAACTCATGGGCCGCTTTGGCACCCGTA
>CAMYKF010000670.1 GCA_947258905.1 uncultured Pirellulaceae bacterium
CGATCCGACACGGCCCGCTGCACCTGGAAGCTTCTACAACCTCACACTCGGGCTGAACTGGCATCCCCGCGAGCACCTACGCGTACGTCCCGAGATTCGGCATGATTGGCAAGTCCGTGATTCGAACGCCATCCCGCCTGCCTTTGATGACGGCACGTCCACGAACCAGTGGTTGTTCGCGTGCGATATGATCTTGGAGTTTTGAACAAAGCATCGTACGCCAAGACCTGGAGAGCATTAAACGGAGATGTCTTTTCAAGGATTAAGTCGGAGCCTCTTCGCTGAAAACCATCTCCGGCAGCATCAGCAGCGAACCGACGAAAAAGCAGATCGCTCCGAGCAGCGTGAAGACGATGGACAGGTGAACGACTTCGATGTTGGGAGTACCTGGTAACACGATGGCCAACATCGCGGAGATCATGAAGCCCACACAGCCCAGCAGGTTAATCAATACAACCCACCATGAAATGCTGGCTGGTTTCCAGGCCCAATACGCGTGACAGGTCTCGATGTAGGCGAGGTATCCCGACGACAGGAAGAGGATGGAGCCGATTATATTGGGTGCCCAAATCAATACGTCTTGCTGAAACCAATTGAGCGACGGAAGCATGGCATCGAACGTGTTGAAGTTGAACAGGATCGTGCCGATGAACTGTAACGCACAGCTCAGCCAGCCAATGTCGTGGGGGCGCCAGCCAAATAGCGTGAACGGCGATGGTGACGGTGTGTCGCCAGGCTGGAACTGGCCGGCATTGGCGGCTTGAAACAACTGCAGATACGCCGCGATTGTGAAGGGGATCGAGCCCATGAAGAAGATGGCATTGATCTGCGTTGCATCCAGCGACCACGCTCGTGCCAGCGCAGGGGCTAGACTCAACACACTTGCCACCGCAAACAGCAGCGAGCCGAAGCCGAAGATGATCCCGATCCACCAGTTCAGTCGCTGCGGCATCCAGAGGCAGCGCAACAGCATCGCCGCGATTTGTTCACGCTCCGCAGCGGCGCGGCCGAGCAGTCCTTTGCGATGATGACGCGAACTCCATAATTGCTCGAGGGCGTCAACGCGGAAGACTCGATGTGTGACGAAAGGCCAAGGGCCTCGTTGATCAATGACCTCAGGCCGTCTTTCGGTCGGTGCTTGATTCGAGCCAGTCATGAGTAATCGATTTTTCCCATCGGTCTCATTCGGGCGAAAACGAGCTGACCGTCGTCGTGCCGTCCTCGACGACGAGCAGTGACGATTCCGGAACCGCCTCCCAGTGCTCGGACAACTCATCCAGTGGTTCCGACAGCAAAATCACTGCACCGTCGGGAATTGCTTCGTAGCTGCCGTGGATGTCGCGCAAGGCGTGGATGTGACGACTGTGATACTGCGTCCGCGATTGGTTGTTGCTCGAATAGCGAACCGTCCACAGCCGTGAACCATCGGTCGTGCAGGCGCTGAACTGAATCGGCTGTTCGATACCCGCGGCCTCGCGAGCCCGCTCGACATGTCCCATGGTGCGGGCCAGGGCCGCGGGCGGATCGTCGCGCAAACCGAATGTGAGCGCCAGAAAGAACAGGGTCTCCGAATCGGTCGAGCCACCGATGGAGGGAAACAGTTCTGGATCGACGTCGAACATCAATCGGCGTTTTAGCTTGCCGAACTGCGGCACCGAACCATTGTGCTGAAACAACCAGTTCTCGAAACTAAACGGGTGGCAGTTCGTGTCCTGCACGGGCGTTCCCGTCGCGGCGCGGATATGCGAAAGAAACAGCCGTGAATGAATGTGATCGGCCAAATGCCGAAAATTGTCGTCGTTCCAGGCCGGATGCGTGTCGCGATAAAGGCCGGGCGTCTCGTCTTCGCCGTACCAGCCGACGCCAAAGCCGTCGCCGTTGGTTGTCTCCACGTTTTGCGTCGCATGCCGACTTTGGTCGATCAGCGAATGGTCCGGACGCATCAACAAGTCGCTCAGTCGTAGCGATGGTCCGCAGTAGGCAAGCCAACGACACATGGGTTCATTCTCCTGGTCACATTCTTAATGCTT
>CAMYKF010000671.1 GCA_947258905.1 uncultured Pirellulaceae bacterium
CAGGTCAATGGAACCATCAAAGCCAAAGTAGCCCAGCGAGCCGCAATAGGCGCCGCGCGGCGTGTCTTCCAGTTCCGCAATAATCTCCATGGCACGCACCTTGGGAGCCCCGGTGATCGAGCCACCCGGAAACAGGGCCTTTAGCACGTCACCTGGCGACGCATCGTCACGCAATGTTCCCTCGACCGCCGAAACGAGATGCAAAACCGAAGCGTAACTTTCCAGCTCGACAAACTGGGTCACCCGCACGGAATCATTCTGGCAAATTCGCGACAGATCGTTCCGCATCAAGTCCACGATCATCACGTTTTCGGCGCGATCCTTGTGGCTGCTCTTCAACTGGCTGCCAACTTCAAGATCGACTTCCGGACGCAGCGTGCGGCGTCGCGTGCCCTTGATCGGTCGCGTTTCCACCAGGCGGTCGCGCACCGACGCCAGCCGCTCGGGCGAAGCGCTGATGATCTGGCAGTGGCCGGGATCAAAGTAACCGGCGAAGGTTGCCGGATTGCAGGCTGCCAGGCATTCGTACAGATCCAGCGGACAGGCCGTTGCCGGATGCTCCAGTTGCTGGGCAATATTCACCTGAAAGATGTCGCCATCGTGGATGTAGTCCAGCGCCCGTTGAATGGTGTTCAAATATTCGTCGCGTGAAAAATTACTGGCCAGTCGCTCGCGCTGCAGCGTTGAGGCCTCGTCCGTGGAGCCTGCGTCCAGCGGAGTGTTCAATTTCAAATCAGGTCGGACGGCGGACAGCCGATCGGCAATCTGGCCAGCTCGTGTGGCCGCCCTGGTCTGCCGATGCGCCGGATCGGTCTCGGGAAAACCCTGAGCAATGATGTGGCACTCGTCCTGCTCGTGATCCCAAGCCACGACGAAATCGTAAATGCCCAGCGAAACGGGCATCAGCGAATTGGTCCCGGCGGATTGTGGCAATCGCTCGATCGCAGCGTTGAATTCGTATCCAAACAGCCCTGCAATGCCACCCTGAAACGGCGGCAGGTGCGGATGGGCCAGCACGTGAAAGTTGGCGAGTTGGTGGTTCAGCCACCCGAATGTCGTGGCAAGGTCGCTGGCGGCGGGTTGAAACCAGTCCACCGGATCGGCCATCAAAAAGGAATAACGCCCCAGCTTGTCATGCGTCATGGCGCTTTCCAGCAGCAACAGATGCGGCAGATCGGCCAGCGCGCGGGCGGCCTGTCGAGGCGTCAAGCCAGGCTGGCAAGGCAACACCACCGGCGCAGCGCCCAGCCGGGATTGTTGCGGAGTCTGGCTGAGCGCGGCGCGATTCACGGTGGCGGTTGCTGGCTCGATGATGAACGGGAACGACGCAGTCGACGGTGACTGATCTCGGGGACCGTCAAATGACCCCACTCCAGGGCCCGGTCCTGCTCGTAATTTTTACCAAGTTGCAGCGCGATCGTCGCCTTGCACAGCTCATAACCGAGATAAAAGGCGTGGGACTCATCGACGTTGGTTGGTGCGGATTGCATGAGTTCGTGAAACAGTTCAAACACGTCCACGCCTTGCCAATGCCCGCCTCCGCCCAGCAAATGGATTTGCCGCTCATCGTTGAGGATGCGGTAATTGTTGTCGCGAATCTGTTCGGCCAGCTCCTGAATGTCCGCCGCGTCCCGTTCGGGCAACCGGACATCCCGCAGACACACCAGGCGGGAGTCAACATTTTTGGGCGGTGTGTGTTGCCGCACCGCGTAGTGCGCCAGCCGTCGGGCCACATCGCATTCACGCACACTGGACCGGGCCCAGTTAATCACCTGGGTGGTCAGCACGCTGTCGATGTCCAGTTCTTCGCAAATCGCCAATAGCAACATGTTGACGCCTGCCGAATCAACGTCGGTCAATACGGTCAGGTTGCCGATGCCCATCATCAGACGTGCGTCGGGCCAAATCTTGCGGGCTTCCATGTAACGCCACAGGCTGGTGGCAAAGCCCAGTCCAATCGGTTCCAGTATCGGGTCGATCCGCAGGGGCACTCCCTTGCCAGCCAGGTACTCGACGGTATCGGCCA
>CAMYKF010000672.1:0-9717 GCA_947258905.1 uncultured Pirellulaceae bacterium
TGGCGCGGGCGGCGTCGACGGCGCCCGGATCCACCTCGCGCACGGCGGTGTAGGTGTTGAGATAGATCGGGGGGAGGGCGAGGAGCAGGAGCGCGATGAAGATGGGCCACGGCTCGAATCCCCAACCGTTGCGCAGCGAGATCGGGACCAGCAGGCCGGCGATGGCGAAGGTGGGGATGGCCCGGCTGGCGGTGACCCCCCAGGTGACGGTCAGTTCGCCCTTCCGGTTGTGGGCCAGGATCAACGCGAGCGGCACGGCGATGATGCTGGCGGCGACCACGACGGCCGCCGAGAGGACGACCGTGTCCCACAGTGAGGTGAGGATGCCGCCGTCCCCGGTCCAGTACTCGGCGCTGAATTACAAGGATGCTCTGGCTGCCCAGGGGCACCCCGGTGTCGCGTTGGCATTGCCGCTGGTGCCCGGTATCGACGCGGTGGGCAAGGTCATTGAGTCCGGAAATCCGCTGGTCAGTGTCGGGCATGAAGTGATTGTCAGTGGTGCCGATTTCGGCACGCGGTCGTGGGGCGGCTGGGCGACTCGTGCCCAGGTACCGGCGGCCTGGTGCATCCCGATTCCGTCGGGATTGAGTGGACGTGAAACCGCCATTCTCGGAACGGCCGGATTCACCGCGGCCCAGAGTGTCGAATATTTGCAGCGACATGGCGTCGCACCCGACGATGGACCGGTGGTGGTTACCGGAGCAACCGGCGGAGTGGGAATTTTCGCCGTGCGATTGCTCTCCAAATTTGGCTATCACGCCGTGGCAGTGACGGGCAAACCGCAAAGGGCCGAGTGGCTGCGTGAACACGGGGCTTCGGAAGTGCTCTCGCGTGAAGACGTGGATGATCCGAGCGGTCGTCCCTTGCTTTCGGCCAAGTGGGCCGGCGGTATCGACACTGTCGGCGGCAATCCGCTGGCCACTGTGCTGCGTACCACCAGGCCAGGTGGTTGCGTAACCGCCTGTGGACTGGTGGCCGGCCATGAATTGTCGCTGACCGTGTATCCCTTCATCTTGCGTGGCGTGTGCCTGCAAGGCATCGACTCGGCCAACGCCAGTCGTGAATACCGGATTCGCCTGTGGGAAAAACTGGGAAGCGAATTCAAACTCGACGACATTGAATCGCTGGCGACCGAAACCGGTTTGAGCGACATCGAGGAATCGGTACAGCAGATTCTGCAGGGTAAAATTGCCGGTCGCACTCTGGTGGATGTGCGACGCTAATACCCGCGTAGCAAAAAACGGCTACTCGTCATCCTCACCTTCGATCATGGCGATCGTCGTAAGGATAGTGGCTTCCTGACCCGTGTCGGTGACGATTCGTGCCTGGCACTGGTGCTGACCCGTATCCTGCCCGGCGGTGTAGGTCACGGTCATGATTTGAAGCTTGCCGGGCTCGCTGTTGGCCCGCACCTTGAGGCACTGGTCATTGCAGGTGATGCCGGTGATGCGGAACGGCGTGGCCGATTTCAGCAACACGCGATGATCCACCGTCTCACCGGGCTCCAGAGGGCCAAACGCCAGGATGGGCGGACTGATTTGCAGGGGAGGCACCACACGGCCATTGAACGCCAGCGGGTAACGAATGCGGTTGCCTTCGTTGGTTTCGATGTACAGTTCTCCCTGCACATAGCCGGGATCGACGTTTTCTTGCAATTGCACCAGCATTTCATACTGGACCTGACCGTTTTGCCGCGCCAGTTCCGACAGTCCGACC
This sequence comes from uncultured Pirellulaceae bacterium, assembly GCA_947258905.1. Lineage (GTDB taxonomy): Bacteria > Planctomycetota > Planctomycetia > Pirellulales > Pirellulaceae > CAJQPP01. The sequence continues at coordinate 1,717 of CAMYKF010000672.1, forward strand.
TTGATTTGGTGATGATCGAATGTCGTTTTCACGTCCGTGATTTGCCATCGCGGACTGCCGTAGTGCGTCACGCGGATTTTGCAGTCCGATTTCTGGCCGGCGAAGACATCGCCGAATTGAATGGCACCCGGTTCGAATGCGACGTTGCCGCGAATGTTGCCTTTGACGATCAACTGCACTTCGGCGGGATACGGCCGGTCAATCCTCACGGTCAGGGTTGCCTGGCGGTGGTCGCGAAAGGACTTCGTGTTGAATCGCGCCACGACGGCGCCTTTTTCATAAGTCTTGAGTTCGCCGTTCTCAATACTGGCGATCGTACATCCGCAACTGGAACGCACCGAGACGACCCGCACATCTTCCTCAAAGATGTTTTGAAATTCGAAACGGTGGACTGTTTCGGAATCGGCGGCCACAATACCGAAATCGTGTTCCCGCTCCTTGAACATTTTGCGGGCCCATTCCTGAGCGCCGATGGGGCTGGTCATTACGACCGCCAGAAACATTATGAATCCAGTAACAGCAACACGTTGGCATTTCATCCGTGGCATCCCGAAATGTTTCCGCGGGGTTGGTCAGTTGATATTGAATCGGCTCGTTCGACAACACAATGTAACGAAATAGTGGCGATTGCCGCCACCCGTATTGGCGGTGCCTGCCGAGGACATCAAAGCCTGTTTGCCGGTACGAAAGGCACAGCATGAAAAAACGCAAATGGGGCCCCGGGATGCTGGTAACCGCAGCATTTATCGGTCCCGGAACCGTGACGCTCGCCAGCACCTGCGGAGCGCAATTCGGTTACGCCTTGCTGTGGGTGGTTGTCTTCAGCGTGCTGGCGGCGATCGTCTTTCAGGAAATGGCGGCCCGACTGGGTGTCGTTACCGGGGAGGATCTCAGCGTCGCACTGCGAAACAGCTCCCGCAGTGCCTGGGTGAGATTCCTGGTCGTAGGACTGGTGGTGTTGGCGGTGCTGATCGGCAACGCCGCCTATCAGGCAGGCAACATCGCCGGCGCCACCACCGGGCTGGAGACGCTAACGGGTGTCTCTATGAAGATCTGGGCATTAGTGATTGCCGTGGTCGCCGCAATCGTTTTGTGGATCGGCCGCTTGCCGCTGGTGCAAAACGTGTTGATCGTGCTGGTGGCGTTTATGAGCGTGCTGTTTGTATTGAGCGCCATCGTCGTCGGCCCGGACTGGTCGGCCGTGGGACGCGGAATTGCGGTGCCGCAGATTCCTGCCAATGCCCTGATGGTGGTGGTGGGGCTGCTGGGAACGACCGTCGTGCCTTACAACCTGTTTTTGCACAGTCGCTCGGCGGTCGAAACGTGGCATCGGGATGATGCAACCGACGAACAAGTTGCCAGGGCCGTACGCGAAGCCCGCAACGATACCATTCTCGCCATTGGGCTGGGTGGCCTGATCACGATGTCTATCCTGATCACGGCTGCCGCCGCTTTTTTTGCCAAAGGCATCACGCTGGGCAATCTCACCGATATCGCCGCCCAGTTAAGACCGGTGCTGGGCGGAACCAGCGAATTTGTGTTTTGCCTGGGTTTGACGGCAGCCGGTCTGACCAGCGCCATCACGGCTCCGCTGGCCGCTGGATTCGTGGCGGCCGGCAGTTTTGGCTGGGGTCGCAGTCTGGCCGACCCACGAACGCGCGCAGTCATGATGACCATTATCGCCATCGGCGTGGGAGTGATCTTCTTTGCCGAAGGAAAAAGTCCCACGCAAATTATCGTGATCGCTCAGGTGGCCAATGGTTTGATTCTGCCGTTTGTTGCCATCTTCCTGCTGTGGGTGATGAACCGCTCACCGAAATTGAAGTCTTTTCGCAACAGCAAAGTTGCCAACGTGTTGGCCGTGTTTGTGATCATCGTCGTTTCGCTGTTGGCTTGGCGACAAATGGACAAGGCAACCGGCACCGTGAAAGGCTGGTTCGCGGTACAGGAACAGCCCATGGAAGACGGGAAGAATTCCGATTGATCAATCACTGCCGTTTTCGGCGGCGTGTGGAGCCTCGCCCTACCCGAGTCCACAATACGGAATAAGTTCAGAATCCAGACCGGGCTGACAACTCGACCGAAAAGCCTGCCTCCAGTGGAGATATGGGTGGCCTGTTTTGATTTATCCTGAAAATGAAATGTGACGAGCATGGAGGGAGCTTGCTGGCCGTCCAGAATGCCGGCAAAGCGGTGATCGCCTATCGGGATCAGATTGGCTTCCTGACTGACCGTTCGTTCTGAGGAGGTATCTTTTGCGATACTGCGTGGGTGCGGATCCAGAACATTGACATCGTATTGTCGTCGGTGCGCGTGCAAATGTACGCGCCCGATGGATTCCGTCACCTGGGCATCAATCCCGAATCAATGCAGACCCTGATCGTTAAGTCCAGCAACCACTTTCGAGCTGCATTCGGACTGCTGGCGGGGCGAATTGAATGCGTGAATACACCCGGCGCGATCAATTTTGATTTCGCCAACCTTCCCTATCGGGTATTCGACAAGCCGTATTACCCACGTGTCGCAAATCCTTTCGAGGATGCTCCGACCATTTCACAATCCTGACTGCGGGTAACGCTGCATGAACAAAATGAAACTGGAAACGCCCTATGCCATCTTCGTGGGCGATGTAGCTGCTCCGGCCTTTGCCAAAACCGGGTTCGGCGTTGTGCAGTGGCGCCCGGAGCTGTGCGTGGGGCAAGTGCGATTACCGGAATGCAAAGTCGACCTTGGCTTGCCCGATCTGCGAATTGATGATCTTGCGGGAACGGCGGCTTCACTGATCATCGGTGTGGCGCCTCACGGTGGCCGGATTCCACAACATTGGCTCGCACTGCTGGTTGCCGCCGCCAGCGCGGGAATCGACATCGTCGCTGGATTACACGACAAGCTCGCTGATAACCCGGAGCTTGCCCAAGCGGCTCGAGGTTCGGGCGCGAAACTGATCGACGTGCGCGTACCGCCGCCGCGGCTTCCCGTTGGAACCGGTCGCAAACGGACGGGCAAGCGACTGTTAACCGTCGGTACGGATTGTGCGGTTGGCAAAAAGTACACGGCGTTGGCACTCGAGCGGGAGATACGTGATCGCGGTATTTCGGCGGACTATCGAGCCACGGGACAAACCGGCATCATGATCGCCGGTGAAGGCATCCCCATTGACGCGGTTGTCGGCGATTTCATTTCGGGGGCAGCCGAGTTGCTGTCACCAGACAACCAGCCGGAACATTGGGACGTTATTGAAGGGCAGGGATCGCTGCTGCATCCCAGCTATGCAGCGGTAAGTCTGGGCTTGCTACACGGATCGCAACCGGATGCTATTGTCGTTTGCCATGATGCGACACGTACCCGTTTGCTGGGTCACGATAATTTTGCCGTGCCGGGCCTTGTCGAGACCATCGAAGCCAACAGGCGGATGGCGCTACTGGTAAATCCGTGTGTAGAGTGTGTGGGCGTATCGGTGAACACATCAGACTTACACCCGGACGAACGCCAGAGCAAAATGGCGTTTTGGGAATCCGAGACGGGTGTGCCTTGCATCGACCCGCTCATTGACGGGATTGGCCCGATTGTTGACCGGTTAATGAAGGTGGAGATTTCATGAGTCGAAAACTCAGTTTGCATATTGAAAAGTGGCCGCTCAAATCACCGTTCCGTATTACCGGAATGGTTTGGACTGAATTGGATGTTGTCGTCGTTGAGATCGGCGAGGGTGATGTGGTGGGTCGTGGCGAGGCGGCGGGCGTGTACTACCTTGGTGAGAACGCCAATTCCATATACGAGCAGATTGTTAAACTTACCGACGAAGTTGAGGCGGGTGCAGACCGAAAAGCATTGTTGCAGCTATTGCCTGCCGGTGGAGCCCGTAATGCGATCGATTGCGCCCTGTGGGATCTTGAAAGTCAACTCAGTCAGACATCCGTCCGGGAACTCGCCGGCATTGAAACTCGGCCGTTAACGACGGTTTACACGATCGGGATCCGCGACACACCTGAACAGATGGCTGAAATTGCGAGCAAGATGTCGGCCTTTCCTGCGCTCAAGATCAAATTGGACGAGCAACAACCGATTGAACGCTTGGCCGCCGTCCGCGAGGCTCGTCCTGACGCAACGATAATTGTGGACGCCAATCAGGGGTTCAATATCGAGTTGCTGCATGAGGTCTTGCCCGAGTTTGACAAACTGCAGGTTGCCATGGTTGAACAACCACTCAAACGAGGTGAAGACGAGGCGCTGGAGGGATTAACTCCCCGGATTCCGCTGTGCGCCGATGAGAGCTGTCTGGACCGCAGCGAGCTTGCCATCGCCGCCAAACGTTATCAGATGATCAACATCAAGCTGGACAAGACCGGAGGACTAACTGAAGCGCTGGCTTTGGCCCGCGAAGCACAGGCTCTGGGGCTGGATCTGATGGTCGGGAATATGTTTGGCACATCTCTGGCCATGACACCGGGCTTTCTGATTGGGCAACTCTGCCGCTTCGTCGATCTGGACGGACCTCTTTGGCTGACGCACGATCGACCGCGAGGGTTGGCTTACGAGTCCGGGACGATTTCCTTGCCCGAACAACCCCTTTGGGGATCGGGCGGTCTGCGGCTCCAACATCGATAGACGGCGAACAAGAGTATTTATATCCGATCGGGTTATTCCGATTCCGACAGGCTTTTTGGCCATTCATCCTTGAGCAGTCGAGACAACGAGCGATCGGCAAGAAGTTTTCCGCCGGTCTGACAGCCGGCACAATAGTTCCATTCTTTTTCGGCAAACACAATTCGTTGCACTGGATTCTGGCAATCCGGACACGCTTCACCGAACTTGCCATGCACGGCCATCTCGGGTCGAAAGGCGGTGACCCTTTCCGGAAATTTGTCGCCGGATTGCTGGATCAGTCGATCGCGCCATGTTGCGAGCGTTTCTTGCACGGCGGCAAACAAGCGCTGAATGTCGTCGTCGGGCATTTTGCCGGTGCGGGCAAAAGGAGACATGCGGGCAGCGTGCAGGATTTCGTCACTGTAGGCGTTGCCGATGCCTTCGAAGGTCGCAGGGTCGATCAGTGTGATTTTGATGGTGCGGTTTTGTGCCCGGAGCCGCACGGTGAATTCGTCCAACGAGCATTGCATGACGTCCAGCCCGCCGCGTTCGAATTGTCCGAGGTCACTCGCTCCACGAACCAAATGCATGGAAGCCCGTTTTTTGGACGCCGCTTCGGTCAGCATCAGCGTGAAGTCGGGAAAGTGAAACGCCGCCAGATCGGGCTTGGAGCGGGGCAGGGCACCGGCTTTCCGTTTGTGATACCGCCCCGTGATCATCAGGTGAAAAACCAGATACAACCCCTTATCCAGGTGCCAGACAATCCGTTTGCCGATGCGGGAAACGGCCCGCACCTGTCTCCCGTGAACTTCGCTGATATCGATCTCAAAAGTCCTTAGAACAAACGGGCTTTTGATCACCACGCGGCGAATTTCCTGCCCGACAATATGATGTCGCAGCGCATGCAGGTATAATTCGACGTCGGGATATTCAGGCATTTGCCGAGGCAGGTAGATCAAATGAAAAAAGCGACCCATGAAATCGATCGCGCGGCGATTCGCGAATTCCAGCAAATCATCAATGTAGGACCGGCTACCGAGGAAGACTTTGAATTGCTGGGAATCCTCCATCCGCAACAATTGATCGGTCAGGATCCGTGGCAATTGTATCGCAAACTCTGTCGCCAAACCAAAACACGCATGGATCCCTGTGTGCTGGACGTCTTGATGTCGACGATCGATTTCATGAATGGCAATCCGCCTCGCAAGTGGTGGGAATACACGGAAGAGCGCAAAGTGCGTTACGCGGACCAGCTGGAACGGCTATCACTCTAAACCGCTCGTTCGGTTTGATGATTGCACAAGCGGGGGCGGATGCTGACACATCCTGCAAGTCCAGGCCAGTGCGCTGCAAGCAAAAGAAAACGGCTCTCGAGTTCCATTGAAAACTCGAGAGCCATCATTCTGCGCCGCTACCATCACGACGATGTTCGCTTGATTAACCTTCGTCTGACTTGTCGTCGTCACCGGATGCGGCCGGAGCGTCGGTTGCCATGGAGGGTGAAATCAGCGGGCCCGACGCGCCAAGTCCACCCTTGAGGTCGGCCGGGTCTGACCGGGCGCCGGCCGCGGCTGCTTCCTTGGCCTGTTCGGCGGCTTCCTTTTCCTCGTTCCATTCCACGCGGCGTCGCGACAGGCCGATCTTGCGCTCCTCGGTGTCGACACGCAAAATCTTGACTTCCAATTCGTCGCCGACTGAAACCACGTCTTCGGGATTCTCGACCTTTTGATCGGAGAGTTCCGAGATGTGCAACAGACCTTCCAGTCCGTCTTCCAGCCCGACAAAGACACCGAAATTGGTGATCTTGGTGACCTTGCCGTGAATAATCTGACCGGGCTGGTACTTGGACGGGATATCCGCAGTCCACGGGTCGTTGTTGAGTTGTTTCAATCCCAGGGCAATACGTCGCCGTTCGGTGTCGACGGCCAGAATCTTGCACTCGATGTCCTGCCCCTTTTCCAGCATCTCGCTGGGATGGCTGATCTTGCGGGTCCACGACATGTCGGACACGTGCAGCAGGCCATCGATGCCCTCTTCCAATTCGATAAAGGCACCGTAGTTGGTCAGGTTGCGGACCTTGCCATTGACCAGTTTGTCGGTCGGGTAGCGATCCAGCACATCGTCCCACGGATTGGCCTGGGTTTGCTTGATGCCCAGCGACATCTGCTCGCCCGCGCGGTCAATGCCAAGCACGGCCACGTCGATCTCGTCGCCGATTTGCACAAGCTCCGACGGGTGGTTGATCCGCTTGACCCATGACATTTCGCTGATGTGCACGAGGCCTTCGATGCCGGGTTCGAGTTTTACAAAGGCACCGTAGCTCATCACATTGACCACTTCGCCCTTTTGAATGGTGCCCACCGGGTATTTCTCTTCAACGTTGTCCCACGGGTTGGCCAGCATTTGCTTCATGCCAAGTGCAATCTTGACCTTTTCGCGATCGATATTCAGCACCTTGATTTCAATTTGCTGATCGATGGAGACCATGTCCGAGGGGTGCTGGATACGCGAGTGCGACATGTCGGTGATGTGCAGCAGGCCGTCGATGCCGCCGAGGTCGACAAAGGCGCCAAAGTCGGCGATGTTCTTGACGACGCCGCTGCGAACCTGGCCAATTTCCAGTTCCTCCAGCAATTTTTGCTGAGCATACTGGCGTTCCTTTTCAATCAGCGAGCGGCGGCTGACCACGATGTTGCGTCGCTGTTCGTCGATCTTCAGCACTTCACACTGCACGACACGGCCAATGAAATCGGCAATATCGCCGGGCCGGCGAATGTCGACCTGCGAAGCGGGCAGGAACACCGGAACACCGATGTCGACCAGCAAGCCGCCCTTGATTTTGCGATTACACGTGCCGGTGACGATGTCGCCTTCCGTGACATTGGAAATGACATGCTGCCAGTGCAGAATGATGTCCGCCTTTTCCTTGCTGATCGCAATCTGGCCGTGCGGATCGTCGGCCTGTCCCATGTCGTCTTCCAGGTCCTGAATCAGCACCTTGACAGTCTGGCCCACTTCGGGCGGATCCTCGGTATCCTTCCACTCGTTGCGAGACAGCGTGCCTTCGCTCTTGTAACCGACATCCACCAGCACCGTATCGTCGGAAAGGCTGATGATCTTGCCCTCAATGATCTTGTTGATCTCGTAGGCTTGCGTTTCCTGCTCGGCGTCAAGATACAGGTCGGCAAATTCGGTGTCTTCGCCTGGAAACATGTCCAGGACTTGATGATTAATGTCTTCGTCTTCGAGGGTACGAATGAGGTTGCGATCTACCATGGGGTTCCTGAGTATTGGCCAGCGTTGGCCGTGCCTTCGGGGTTGCACTTGCGTGATCGGCCAGCCAGCCGGACAAGTGTCATGAGTAACCAGGTGCCTTCCGGCTGGCTCCACCATGAAAGAGGGAGTCGGCCGGAA
>CAMYKF010000672.1:9784-12836 GCA_947258905.1 uncultured Pirellulaceae bacterium
ATGGCTTCTGCTCCGGTGGGACGGGTCGGGAGACCAGCCCACAACCTCAGTTTTCTCAGCGTTGCGGGCGGATCTCCCGACCCGTCCCGCCCGAGGCTGCTCATCACAGAGAACGACCGGCTCCCGCCAATGTTCTTGCGAATCATCTCAGGTCTACTCGATTCAACCAGCCCCTCGCGAACTTCTCCTGCGTCCCATCCGCTCGCATAATTTCCAGGTATTTACCGGCCTGCATGATGTTCATGATCTTCAGCAGGTAATCAGGGCGGTCGCCTTCGAGTTCCAGAAAACTTCGCAGGGCGCCCAGAGTAGCCTCGCCCATCGCGCCGTCCACTGCCACATCCGGGTAATTGGCCTGATGGCGGTTCAGCAGGTTCAATCCCTCCTGCAAGTACCGCACGCTGGTAGCCACGCCCTGATTGACGCCGGTATCAAATACCTTGTTGGCCACGTGTTGATCGGGAATCCGGTCACCCAGAATCGGCCCCCAGAATTTCTGGCGGTACAGCTGTTTGGACAGTTCCACCAACCGCGAATCGTCGTTAATACGGCGGACGAAATCATCGGGATGGTCACGCTTGATCTGGTCGATCATTGCCCAACCCGGCCAGTCCGGATGAAATCGACGCGACACACCACGATGGGTCTCGCCGCCGCGATCGTCGGGATCGTTAACGTATCCGCCTTCGTGCAATTCGGTTTCGCCGTAAGCAATTTCAAAATCTGCCATGGCAATCTGTAAAACAAGCCCGAGTGATCGATGACCACTCGGGCTTTAATTATCGTTCGGATCAGGTGATCCAACGATGGGGTGGCCCCAACGGACAACCCGCCGGTCAGCCGTTAACTTTGGCCACCTCGTTGGCTGGTACAGCAATATTGCACAGATCACCTCCTTTCTACTAAACACCCGGCTTCCTGATCGCTGGTAAGCCAAGAACGCGATCACCGCCGGCCTCTAGTAACTCGCACTGCGTCAGTGCGAACGTCACTGACTATCATGGCTAAACTGCAGTCCATTTCAAGGCAGGTTGCTGGACAGACAGCATTCGCCATCCAATTGTTCACACCCGGACCTCAGTTCCGTGGTGAAATCACCCGTTAAACGAGTCTCGCCATGCAAATGGACGTTTTTCGACAGCCGGTTTTACCGAATTCTTCTGCGGTCGATTCGCCTTGATGCGCGTCGTTTGCGGTTGGCAGCCCGCTCATGGTTGCCGGGCTGGTAAGGAGAATCTCACTGAGACTTGCTGCCGGGTTAACATTTACAGATCCATGCGCTTGGGTAAATTCTGACCGAATGTCAGGATTTCCTTTTCCGTCCGCGCTTGCCGGATGCTTTGCAGCTATTACTGGTTAAAGAAAAACCCGGCTGGCACAACTCAGGGCGACCCTGGCAGCAGTCATGCGTGAGAAACTCCATCAATGAACTCATCTCGCCTGCATTCAGCATGTAGATAATGGATCGCCCGTCACGCCTCTGAATGATAAGGTTTGCGGCGGCCAGTTCTTTCAAGTGAAATGACAGGGTGGCAGGAGGCACGTCCAGTCTCTCGGAAATCTCTCCGGCAGCCATCCCTTCTTTGCCTGCCCGCACCAGCAATCGAAACGCGTTGAGTCGTGACTCTTGCGCCAATGCGCTGAGGGCCTTTACAGCGTGATATATTTCCATAGTTGTATAAATATCAAAATATTTTAGATTGTCTATTCGAAATGCGATGTGTCATTGGAAAAATGTGGCCCCCCGCTCATGATCCAAAGGACATTTCGTAAAGCCATCAGTCACGCATGATCCAGACACCCGGGAAGTTTGCAAATGTCCACGTCTGAAACCTGTCCATCCGACGAGAAGCTTGGCATGGGATTCTTTGAACGCTACCTGACCGTTTGGGTCGCGCTCTGCATATTGGCCGGAATCGCACTTGGGAAATTTGCGCCGGCTTTTGCCAAGACGCTCGATGGAATGGCCATTTACGTCAATGAGGCCCCGGTCGTTTCCATTCCCATCGCCCTGTGCCTGTTCTTCATGATGTATCCGATCATGGTCAAAATCGATTTTGGGGAGGTAATGAAAGCTGGAAAAGCGGTGCGCCCTGTGGGCCTGACGCTATTTATCAACTGGGCAATCAAACCTTTTACCATGTATGCCATCGCCAGCTTTTTTCTGGGCACCCTGTTTCTTGGCTTCATTGGCCCTGAAGCAGTTGATCATGTGAAACTTCCTCTGGGAACCGAACTGGATGTGGGAGACATTTACGGAGCCGGGCAAGTCGTCATGCTCGATGGAGTGAAAACGCTGCAAGTGCCGCTCTGGCGAAGCTATCTTGCGGGGTGCATTTTGCTGGGTATTGCCCCCTGTACCGCGATGGTGCTTGTGTGGAGTTTTCTGGCCAAGGGCAACGACGGCCATACACTCGTCATGGTCGCCATCAATTCGTTAACGATGTTGGTTCTTTACGGGTTGTTAGGCGGTTTTTTACTTGGTGTTGGCCAACTGCCAGTTCCCTGGCAAGCATTATTACTTTCGGTAAGCGTGTACGTGGCATTGCCGCTGATTGCGGGATACCTGTCTCGACGATGGCTTATCGCGGTGAAAGGTGAACAATGGTTCAGGGAAAAATTCCTTCATTTCCTGACTCCTGTCACGATTTCCGCTTTGCTCCTCACGCTGGTTCTGCTTTTTTCATTCAAGGGCGAGACCATTGCTCAGAATCCGCTAACGATTTTGTGGATTGCGATTCCATTGTTTATTCAGACCGTTCTGATATTTGCTTTGGGTTATGGATTGTCGAAAGCGATGGGTTTGACTTATGAAAACGCGGCCCCCACCGCCATGATCGGTGCGTCCAATCATTTTGAAGTTGCCATTGCGACGTCCGCAATGTTGTACGGCCTGTCTTCCGGTGCAGCGCTGGCGACGGTAGTGGGGGTCCTGATCGAGGTTCCTGTGATGCTAATGTTGGTCAAGTTTTGTAGACGGACGCAGGACTGGTTTCGCCACGAACCAGCCGATGGCGTTAGCGAAATACGCGAACAAGGTTCTCGGTCGGTC
>CAMYKF010000673.1 GCA_947258905.1 uncultured Pirellulaceae bacterium
TATTGGGACCAGTCCCAACTGGCGATTTGGTCGGCGACTTGAGTGTAAAACTCAGTGCCAGGATACGGTGTGACGACGTTGAAGTTGGCGTACGTCGGATTCACTCGCCGAGCGTAATCGAGCACCTGGTAGATGCTCCGCTCGGTGTCTTCCGGAAATCCGATCATGAAACCGGCGACGGTGCGGATCCCCATTGCTCGGCACTTGGCTACGAAAGCTCGCTGCCGGTCGTCATTCACGGGAGCTCGCTGGTAGCGTTTCAATGTCACTTCGTCAGGCGATTCGATGCCCACGGTGATACTGGTCAGCCCAGCTTTCCGCAGCGCCTGCAGTGTTTCGTCTCGCATCAAGTCGATCCGAGTTTCCACCGAGAACTGCACCTTGCTGGGCAGCTTGCCAATCAACTCGGCCAGTCTTAACGCCCGCTTACGATCCAGTCCAAACAGCGGATCACGAAACTTGAAAGATTCAAAACCGTAGCGGCGTTGTCCTTCGCGTATCTCCTCGATCACCGACTCGGGCGAGCGGAATCGTGTTTTACTCTCGATCATGATGTACGGGCAGTAGTTGCATTTGAAGGTGCAACCGCGGCTTTGCTGGATCAGTGCCGTGGGGAACCGCCAGAAATCGTACTTGATCCGGAATCGCTTCCACTGAAACAACGACCAGTCGGGAAAGGGCAGGGCATCCAGATCCTGTACCGACCCCACATCGATCACCTGATCCGATGCCGACATGACTTCATCCCACTTGTACAACAGTTGTTCCGGTTCGCCCTTGATGACCTTCGCACCAAGTTCGGTAAACAGTTCGGGCAATGCGTAGGCGACCGAGCCGGTTACGAGTATTTGCGCGTCAGGCCAGCGCCGCACCACCTGGGAAATGGCTCTCCGTTCCAGTTCAACAGTCAGCAGCGAAGGATTAAAGATGTACACATCAGCCCGCACCAGGTTGTCCTCGCAATACACGACACGATGTCCGAGCTTGCGGCAGACGGCAGTCAGATAGGCGAAGTTCATGGCTACGGGGCGGTAATCGCGCTGGTACATCATGCGGACGACGCGTCCCTTGACGCCCCCGCCGCCGGGATGCATGCCTACGCCCATGCCGCCCGCAAAGTCCTTTTGCGCGTCATTGCGACGTGTGTCCCACAAGGCAACTTTCAACATATTCTCTTCCTTGAAGCAGTAATGGAATGTCGGATGGCAAATCAGGCCGCGTTGCGTTGCGATAGGGTTTTCGCGATGGCGTCCGGGCCGGGATTCAGCAGCTGAATCTGGCCGCCTCGTTTGATCAGGTAATGATTGCCGCGCCACCAAATCCGGCTGCCCGGCAGCGAAATGGTAAGGACCAGCAACATCACACTGGAGACAATCGGCCAGGCCAGCACGTCAAAGGCCGCCGCGGCCAGGTTGCACCGGAATACCCTGGGCTCCCGGGCGCGAAACACGGACTGTCGCAGAGTACCCTTGACGACATTGGCCAGATAAACGGCAACTGCACCCGCCAGACACAGCCAGCCTGTCTGGCTACCGGCATTGGCAATGGCAGCCGCAACCAGCGCCCACCAGGCACTGACGCAGACCAGCAACATCACATATCCGGGCCACAGGAATTGCGGCGTGTATTTTCGCCCGATCAGATATTGCCGACGCAGAAACTCGAACATACGTGACCAGTTCATATCGAAGCGCGACACGCTGAGGCAACGCGGATCGTAGTCAATCTTGCCATCTAGTTGCCTGACAGAATTTGTGGCCACCAGGTCGTCGCTGAGGGTGCCACGCCAGGCATCACGCACCTGAAAACGGTCAAAATTCTCGCGCAGAATCGACCACGATCCTCCCCAAATGAGATGATGACTACTCACGCGCCCCAGGAAACCACTGGTGATGGAGTTGATGGAATACAGGATCAGATTGCTGAGCGAATTTCGCTCTGGAACCAGCCAGCGGTATCCGGTGACGGCATCAGGTTTGCGGCTCGAATACAGCGACGTGCTTATTGTATGCAACCAGTCG
>CAMYKF010000674.1 GCA_947258905.1 uncultured Pirellulaceae bacterium
CGTGCATGATGTCGCCGAAAGAACGAACGGGATTATCGCCCAGAAAGTCGCTGACGGGATATCCACTCAGTGTTTCGATGCCGTCACTGATAAACAACATCGTCCACGGATGTCTGGGCAGGCAACGATAAACCACGCCTGGAATATTGCCAACCAGCGTCCGATATTGTTCCTCACTGGTACGTAAGGCATCCTCGGCTTGTTTGCGGCGTGTAATGTCCTGATAGGCGCCGTACATGTACTGGATTTTTCCATGATCATCGCGAACGACCTTGCCCAGGGCATGCAACCAGATGACCTTGCCATCAACTGGCCGTTTGTAGGCGTAGGTGGACTCGTAGTTTTCGTAGCGGCCTTCAATAGCGCCGCGATACCGCTCACTGGTTAACTCGGCCGTCTCGGGATTCGCTTCTACCAATCGGGCAAACCATTCATCCTGCAGGTGGTAGCGCATGTCAGGCTTGAGCGGTTCGCCAAGCATGCGCGCGGCGCGTTCGGATTGGTAGTAGTAATCGGGGTCGCGTGCATAATCCACGTGCCAGTATCCGCAGCCCGTCAGGTCCAGCGCGATGTCAGACAGGAAGTTGACGCGCTTCATTTCCTTTTCCAGGCGTTTCCGTTCCGTCACGTCACGGGCGATTCCTACGTACGTCGCCGATTCGCCGCGATCCATGGGATTGACCGCTACCTCCATGGGAAAGACCTTGCCGTTTTTCCTCAGGCCCACGCCTTCCTGCCGTTCGCCGCGTAGTTTCGCCAGTTTCGGTTTCACGTCTCCTGCGACTCCTTCGACCAAAACCGCAACACTCTGTCCGATGATTTCGTCCTCGCCAAAGCCAAAGATGGATTGGGCGGCCTGATTGAAGGAAAGTACCCGGCCCTCGGAATCGAGAGTGAAAACCCCGTCCGCCGCATTGGAGACGATTGCGTTCAGGCGGCGTTCGCGATCTTCGACACTTTTGATCAGCGGAGAATTAACCCACACCAGCACAAGACCTCCAGCAAGGATTAACAATGCTGCGACGCCGAGTGCAGCAAGTCCGGCGCGAACAAAGGGTTGGCGAATTTCGGCGAGGTCAATCTTGGCCACGATGCCCATGCCCAGCACGCCGACTGGTTCGTAGGCTGCCAGCACCGTCACTCCGCGATAATCGGTGGCCAGGGTTGTCCCGGACTCGCCGGACAGGGCGCGACGCATCGGTTCAGCGAGCTGTGACCCCTTGTAGGGAATTCGCAAGTTTTGATTTGCGGTTTCGTGTCGGCGCTCCAGCAGTAACACCATGTCATCGTCTTCCAGTCGGGCCATGGTGAACTCACCGGTCTGGCCCAGCCCCGACTGATGCTGATGGGCATCGACAATCTGACTGATGGTGGCCGCCACTGCCCCGCCATCCAACACGTCCTGACTGTAGGTGCGGTCAAATCGCGCCACTGCCTCGATCAGGCGGGCCTGGGCTTCGGTCGTTTCCACCAGGCGTTGACGCTGTTGTTCAAACGACGTGTTGTACAGAAACAAAATGGCAATCGCCCCCACGCAGATCGTGATGGCGGACATGATGGCTACTGAATACAACAGGATGGTACGGCGGTTTTGTGAGGCATCCGTCCACTCCCGGGCCTGGCGGCCGCCCGTTGCCGCTCGGCCTTCAGTAGCTTGGCGTCGCATCCGTTGATTCCAGAACAAAAAGCCCGCCAGCGCGGCGAGGGCCAAAACCACACTGGAAATGGCCAATCCAGCCAGCAGATTGTCCTGCAAGGCGAGAACCGGGTAACTCAAACTGATCATGTTTATCGAAGCGTTGTTGATGGGCTGGAGAATTTTCGTGCCGGATCGATGACGAACCCAATCCCCATTCTAGCCGGTGCGAGTGCAGAGGGGTCCGCGGGCCATTCCGGCAGTTCCAGGGACTAGCCGAACTTGCCAGCGCCAGATCTTGCGGCGGTGTACTGGCCGCAACGGTGCCACTGCTGGCTTGCCCCAGCAGTGTGAGTATGCCGGCACTGCTGGACGAGCCAGCAG